>JAZSLO010000200.1:0-2194 GCA_045535415.1 Eubacteriales bacterium | reverse complement strand
TAAAGACGAGGGTACACCTAAAACTATAGCAACAAGGAATACAACAAGACATGAAACTTTTCTGTTCCATTTAAACTTGTCCTGTCATACAGAAACAACAGTTTCCATAAGTGAGATAGAAGAAGTGAGTGCCGCAAAAAGCACAAGCAGGAAGAATGCCGCACCTATGAGGTTGCCTGCAGGCATACTGTCAAACACTTTCGGAAGTGTTATAAACATAAGACTCGGACCTGCCTGAAGCGCTTCTTTGTTGCCGCCTGAGAATGCGAATACTGAAGGAACAATCATCAGACCTGCAAGGAATGCAATGCCTGTATCAAAAATCTCTATCTGCTTAACGGATGAAACAAGGTTTACGTCCTTCTTCATATATGAACCGTAAGTTATCATAATTCCCATTGCTATGGACATTGAATAGAAAAGCTGTCCCATTGCTGCGAGAACTGTTTTTACAGAGAAGTCTGCAAAATTAGGAGTAACGTAATAGCGCAGACCTTTGAGAGCACCCGGCTGAAAGAGAGCGTATATTGAGATGCCAAGCGTAAGTGTGATAAGTACGGGCATCATAATTTTGCTGACTTTTTCAATGCCTTTCTCAACGCCTAAAAGTACAACTATTGAGGTGAGTGCAAGGTAGATGAAAAACCAAGCCAAAGGTTCAAACGTTGTGCCTACAAATGATGTGAAATATGTGTCGGCAACTGTCTCTTTTCCGAGACCTGTTGTGAAAACATAGAAATACTTGGTTACCCAGCCACCTATAACAGAGTAATAGGGGAGAATAATCATAGGGACAAGTGCGCCCAGATAGCCGACAAAAGCAAATCTTTTATCAAGAGTCTTGAATGCGCCGATAGGGCTTTGACCTGTCTTTCTTCCGATAGCAATCTCCGCTGTCATAAGCGCAAAACCGAATGTGAGTGCAAGTATGATGTATACTAAAAGGAATATACCGCCGCCGTATTTAGCTGCGAGATAAGGGAAACGCCAGATATTGCCGAGACCGACAGCAGAACCTGCCGCAGCAAGGACAAAACCGAGTTTTCCCGAAAAACTACTTCTTTTTTGTTCCATGGAAACCTCCGATATTTATATTATGCCCTGTTATTATGTCATAAAACAGTAAAAAAAGCAAGCGTACGCTTGCTTTTATACTAATTCTCGGATTTTTGTTTTTCTTCGTATTCCTCTACAAGTTCTCTGTAGTGATTGGCAAATGCCGCCGAAATGTACGGCTTTATCCAGATATAACCTATTCCCATTGTGAGAACGCCGACAAGATGCCAGCCGACAAACGAAAGGTCAAAAAGAAGAAGTTCAATCAAACGGCCTTTTGTGATTGCTTTTGATTTGTTTATGCATTCTCTTGCGGTAAGTTCTTTGTTTTCTGCAAGTATATAAAGTGCCATTGAGTATGAAAGGTGCTTTATTATACCGGGAACAACCAGAAGAAGTGACCAGAGAAGTGTGTAGATATTCATAAGGAAATTTACTTTTATTGCTCTCCACCAGTCGCAAAATCCGGTAAATGCATTTTTTAGTTTGGGTGCAACACCGTCGATGTTGCTTAAATAAACTCTGTAAATGCCGAGATTTATAATGGGAAGAATCAAATAGTGCGCAAAGATTTCACCGAATTCTGTAATTTCAAGGATATGAGCACCCGCTTCTTCAAGAACTTCCGCAAGCTTGTGTACGGGTGAAAAGTGTGCAAAATGCTCTAAAAGCACCTCGAAATATTCGCCTGCTTCAAGATGGATTATCTTGTCAAGTCCTACGGGAATATGCTTTATAGGATGCGGGACTTCAAGCGGAATAAATGAGAAAAGTACGGCTGCCGCTTCAACAATTGCCGCAGCAATAAACGTTATTAAAAAGAATACGCCTATTTTGTGTTTTATTTGAGATTTGGCTTCTTTTTTTAGTTGTGCCCTTGTCATAATTATTTTACCCCTTCATTTAAACGTACCTATGGATGATAACATAAACTGTTGCAAATAACAAGACAAAATACGACAAAAATTACTACACTGAAAAGCGGTTTTGGTATGCTTTTGGCGAAATGCCTGTGTACTGGCGAAAAACTTTACAGAAGTATGCAGTGTCAGTAAATCCGCAAGCGGTCGCAATATCATAAATTTTCATTTTCGGTGTTGAAATAAGAAGCATCTGTGCTTTTTTTATGCGGGTATTC
>JAZSLO010000117.1:0-9197 GCA_045535415.1 Eubacteriales bacterium | reverse complement strand
CCGCTTGGCCTCCGACTTGTCATGAGCATTATTTGCGCCGTTCATTCCTGTTCGGCATGCGTACATTATATCATCACCGTCAAAGCTGAAATCAACATACTGGAAGCCTATCTTATCGGGATTATCGTGTCTGTAATCGTGAAGATCCATCAGAACCTCCCAGTTTTCCATATCGTCAGATACCATAAGCGAAAGAAGGTTTCTTGCATAAATGAGTTTTTCATCTGTGATTCTTGAAGCTATTGAATAATATTTTCCCGTAATTTCGTCCTTCTTTATCATAAACTTTGCATTATTACACGGGAACTTTATGGAATGTGAATATTCCATTGGAGCATCCGGGTCTTTTGTGTTTACCTTATAGCAAAGCACAAGACCGTATGGAGGAATTGTTTCGAGCAGAGTGTTATACCTCATAACATTACAAAGTTCGCCCCTGGGGTTTATACACAAAGTTCCCTCAATAGTCTGCTTTGTTTTACCGACAGCAAGTCCCGGCCACTCGGGGTTATAAGGCAAAGGCTCTGCAAAGCTCCAGTTTTCAGGAACCATAAGGTCATCATTTTCATCACACGACATAACCGAGGGTGAATGCAGACACTCTCTTCTCCAGGTTCCCCACTCAAAAGTTTCATATATTCTGCCATTATAATACATTACATTCTGGGGGTTCTTATGAACACCCGGTCTTTCGGGGTTGCAGGAGGAACGAAGAAGAACCGAAGGCGTTCCGAAGGTCTTTCCACCGTCTGTTGATTTACCTATAAGCAAATCACCATAGTCCGTTGAGCAGGAAAGCATATAAACATCACCCTTATGAATAAAGAGTTTTCCCCAGAAGGAAGGCATAAGTTCGCTTACATAATGCCAGGTTTCACCGTTATCATCAGAGCGGAAAATGAGAGTCAAGTTCTGGGGTGTACCCTGAACCGAGCCACCCTTTACAATCAATGTTCCATAAACATCCATTGATGAGAGAAGATATCCGTCGGGGTGTCTTACAAGCGAGGGTGAGCAAAGATAGCTTCCCGAGAAATCATAGCATTTATCGTCGGGGTGAAGATAGTTTACACATATTCCAACATGGTAGCCTGTTCTTGCAAGTCTTATTCTGCTCTTTTTTTCGTCTGCTTCAACAAAAAATTCAAAATCAGTCTCAGTTTCAAGATTTTTAATAGTATATTCTGTGCCTGTTGTTTTGCCTGCAAGGATAAATTCACCCTCGTCGCGCTTTCTGTAATAAACGCAGTATTCTGCGCCTATATCAAGCCACTCAAAGTGAATTTCATTTTCTTCGGGTGCAACACGGCAGATATATATATCCCCTGTTTCAAACATAAAAGGTTTATAAGGAGCATAGCTCCATCCGCTGTAACCTCTCATAATAAAATCTCCTTTTTGTTAAAGACCAAGATATTTTTCAAATGCATTACTGCAGAGTTTCATCTGTCTTACGCAATCCTTTGCATAGTCTGTAAGTTCGGTTGAGTATCTGTTTCTTGCATAAATTTCTGTGGGAATTCCCATATAGTCCATATTATACTTTGCTGTAAGCGGATATGCAAGTCCTACTTCTGTAAATCCTGCTGTTCCGATAAAGGACTGAACAAGGTCTGCTCTCTCATCGTTGAAGTTATCGCAAAGCCATGTGTAAAGTTTCGGGTGGAAGTTACACATAATTCCGCAGTAACCGCTGCCGCCGTCACGAAGCGAGGACAAAAGTGTCTGGCAGTTTGCATTGAAAAGTTCAAGGCCAGTGCCTTTGAGAATTTCAAGTCTTTCCTTGATAACTGCCGCATCACAGCAGGTATCCTTTATAAACTTGAATCTTCCTGTATCAACGCACCAGTTGAGAATATCCTTTGTAAGAAGTCTCTTATAAGGATAGGGACATTCATAAAGTCCGAGTGGCACATCTTTTGGGAGAAGCGATAAAAGTTTCTTTGCGTTTTCAAGCCATACCTTATCTCCGTCTTTATTCAAATCAAGTCTGTTTGTTATAAGTATAAGAGCATCTGTTCCCGACTCTGCAATTTTGCAAAGCTGTTTTGCCTGCTCTTCAATACTGTTTTCTGTATGAGCAGAAGAAACAATAACCATTTCTCCGCCAGAAATCTTCTTTGCATGGTCATAAACTACTTTATTTAGTTTAATTTTTTCCTCCGCGTCAAGATAGAAAATTTCACTTGACTGGCATACTGCAAATATACCTCTGCAGCCGCTTTCATAGTAAAATTCAACATACTTTTTAGCAGTTTCATAGTCAACCTGCCCGTCCTTTGTATAGGGCGTTATCATTGTCGGATATGCACCGTGTGTCTTTAACATTTTTTTACTTTCCTTTCAAAAGAAAATTTTCCTTAAGACAATAATAAACTCCTATCCCCTTTTCGTCAATTCAATATAAAGACTTATATTTATGAATTTCGGACATAACTTCTTGACTTTTTTCAAAAAAATGATAAAATGTGTTTATAGCCTAATTTCGTGAGGTGCTTTTGGGATGACACTTTCAAACTATTCGAGAAATGTCGGATTTCTTCTCAACAAATTGAATATTCCGGACATAACAGAGCCGATAAAGATGAACATCATATGGTTTAGGGCAGTTTTTCCCGGCGACGACAAAAGTGCAAACATCAGCACAAAAATGCACCGCCACACTTTTTTTGAAATGCACCTTGTCATTGACGGAAATTTTAAATACAAAACTCAAAGTGATACATACAATCTTGAAAGTCTATCAGGCGCAGTTTTTGCACCGGGATGCGACCACATTGTTAAAAGTTTCAGTGAGAGTTTTCTCAAATTTTCACTGGCTTTTGGTATTGACGAGCAAAGTGAATTTTACAGGCTTCTTAATGAGAAAAAGGCGTTCACTTTCAGCATTACGCCCTCTCTTTTATCGCAGATTGACAGTATTTTATCGGAGACGCAGAACCCGTCGATTTTCTCTGAGGTACTTATAAAAAACAGCATTCTCCAAATAATAAGCAGCAGTGCGAAAAGCATCGGTATAAACTCCCCTGCTCAAAACACTATGTTTCAGAGTGAGGACAAGCGTGTAACTGCGGCAAAACTTTACATTGACGACAATCAGGGAAAATTCCTCACTTGTCTTGATGTTGCAAAGCACTGCCATTTAAGTCAGAAGCAGATGGAAAGAATTTTCTTTGCAGGCACGGGAAAGCACCTTTTATCATACATACATTCCGAAAAGATAAAAGAAGCACAGCGGCTTTTATCCACAACCGACCTTGCTACAAAAGAGATAAGCGACTTTCTCGGTTTTTCGTCTGTATATTATTTTTCATCGTTCTTTACTAAAAATGTAGGAATCCCGCCTGCGAAATTCAGAAATCTTTCGGGGAAAACAAATAAATAGAAAAAATCCATCCTCTCGGATGGATTTTTTATTTTACTTGAGTATTTCAGAAAGCATACAGCTCATATTATACATGCCCGCGCCCTTTCCTTTAAGAAATGCTGCGGCTCTGAGAGCGCCGTCTGCGAAAACTTCTCTTGAAAGTGCCGAGTGGCTTATCTTTACAATTTCATTCTTTCCGCCCAGTATTACCTCATGTTCACCGACAATTGAGCCTGCTCTTACAGAATGAATGCCAATTTCGTTTGTGTCTCTCTTTTGTCTTACATTTGTTCTGTCATACACATACTGTGCATCTTTTCTTACTTCTTTAATTCCATCCGCAATCATAAGTGCAGTACCGCTTGGTGCATCAAGCTTTTGATTATGATGCATTTCTATAACTTCCGCATCAAAATCCGAAAGAACACTTGCTGCCTTTTTTGAAAGCTCTATCACAAGGTTTATTCCAACGCTCATATTTCCGCTTCTGAAAATTGCAACCTGCTTTGACGCCTTATCTATAAAGTCAAGCTCCTCATCGGTATAGCCTGTTGTGCAAAGCACAAGAGGAGTCCCAGTCTTTATCGCATATTCGCAAAGTTTCTTTGCGGCAGTATGATGTGAAAAATCAATCACGGCGTCTGCCTTTGTGTCAAGCTCAAAGGGGTCCGACACTGTCGGGAAAGAGTGTGGCACACCGAGATTTGCATCAATTCCACTGACAATTTCATATTCTGCCGAGGCCTTGCACATCTCCTCGATTGCTCGTCCCATTCTTCCATTTATTCCGCTAACTATTATCCTTGTCATTTTTATACAAAACGGCACAGTGACAAATTATTTTATCACCGTGCTCGCCCTTTCATTTATTTTCAGATATTTATTCCTGCTTCTCTCATTGTCTTATAGAGCTTTTCTGCATTTGCATCAGAAATCTCCACAAGAGGAAGTCGAAGGTCACTTTCACAAAAGCCCATCTTCGCCATTGCCGCTTTTGCAGGGATTGGGTTTGTTTCACAGAAGAGTGCTTTAATAAGAGGTATGTACTTAAGCTGTGCTTTAGCCGCCTCTTTATAATTGCCGTCAAGCATATCCTTACACATCTTATGTGTTTCATACGGCAAAAGGTTTGAAAGAACGGAAATTACACCTGTTCCGCCAAGTGCCATAATCGGAACTATCTCATCGTCATTACCCGAAATAACCTTCAAATCGTCACCGCAAAGATGAATTGTTTCTGCAACAGATGCAAGGTCTGCATTTGCTTCCTTTACTGCAACTATATTTTCGTGATACGAAAGTTCCTTATAAGTTGTCGGAAGCATATTAAGACCTGTTCTTGAAGGAACATTATACACAATCATAGGCTTATCTACTACATCTGCAATAGCATTGAAGTGTGCAACAACACCTCTCTGTGTTGTCTTATTATAATAAGGTGTTACAAGCAAAAGTCCGTCAACGCCCATTTCACAAGCGTGTGCAGAAAGCTGAATTGCATAGTTTGTATCGTTGCTTCCTGTTCCTGCAATAACGGGCACTCTCTTATTGGTCTGCTTTACGCAGAATTCAATAAGTTCTTTATGTTCTGCATCGTTCAAAGTTGCGGATTCACCGGTTGTTCCGCAAACGATAAGTGCATCAATTTTATTCTTTATCTGATCCTCTATCAAAAGGGCAAATTTATCAAAATCTATTTTTCCGTCCTTCATTGGAGTTATAAGGGCAGTTCCTGCGCCTTCAAATACAGTTTTTTTCATTGTTTTTCCCCTTTCTGAAACCTGTTTTACATAAAAAAAGACCGATTTTTCGGTCGACTATCGCAGAGGCTGTGTCCTGCAATGCCGACTTTTTTTTAAAAATGTACCTCTACATATTATTATATTAAAATACACATACGTATGTCAAAACATCTATTTCACAAGTAATATTACCACAACAAAGCCTTTGTGTCAAGTCATTTTTTACAATTAGACTAATTATACAATTTTTAAGTTAAAATATATTAATTTTTCATAAAAAAACGGCATCTGCTATTGACAAATACTACAAAAAACGCTAAAATAATATGTGTTTATTGTGTAAATGGCTTTTTGCGATTTGTTTTGCCGTGATAGTTTTTATGCAATATGTACATATGTTTTAAATTAGTATTCCGAAAGGATTTTGATATATGCTTTGGACTCAGGCTGTGGTTCACACCACAACAGAAGGGATTGAACCTGTTTCGGGAATTCTTCTTATGAACGGCATCGTAGGCTTCAGCGTTGAGGACAGTCAGGACTTTTTAGAATTTCTTGAAAACAAGGACGTTTATTTTGATTATATAGAGGACGAGCTTTTAAATCTCAAAACTTGCGAGACAACTGTTACTTTTTATGTTGCCGACAATACCCAGGGATTTGAAATGCTCTCAAGCATCCGAAACGACTTAAAGCGTCTTAAAGAAACAGATGCTGAAAACATTCTCGGCACTCTTGAAGTTACAAGTGACAAGCAGATAAAAGAAGAAGACTGGGCGAACAGCTGGAAAAAGTATTTCAAGCCTTTTGCGGTTGGAAGCAGTCTTTGCATAAAGCCTACATGGGAAAATCTTCCCGACGAATTCTCTGGCAAAACAGTTATTGAAATTGACCCGTCAAGTTCCTTTGGGACAGGCTCTCACACAACAACAAGGCTTTGTCTTGAAGAAATAGAAAAGATTCTTCCCTCTCTTGACGGTAAAGTGGAAATGCTTGATATGGGCTGCGGAAGCGGAATTCTCGGCATTGCGGCTCTTAAGATGGGTGTTGACAATGTTGTGGCAGTTGACATTGACGAAAACAGCGCAAGAATTGCAAAAGAAAACTTTGAACTTAATATAGACGATGACTCAAAGTATAATGTAATGTTTGGAAACATCTTAAATGACCAGAGCTTTTATGACAAGGTATGTTCAAAGAAATATAATCTCATTGCCGCAAACATTGTGGCAGATGTCATAATATGGATGGCACCTGTTTTCAAAAAAGTTCTTGATGAAAAAGGTTTTCTTATAACCTCTGGAATTATTGCCGAAAGAGCAAAAGAAGTGACAGATGCTCTTGAAGAACAAGGTCTTAAAATTGTAAAATTTACTGAAAGTTCCGATTGGGCGGCGGTTGTGTTATGCCACGATTCTTTGTAAGCGACAGCGACTGCATAAAAGAAAACTCAATTACCCTCACAGGTGAGGATGCAAGGCACATTTCCCTTTCACTTAGGGCAAAGCCCGGCGAGAAAATCACGGTTTGCGACGGAAATATGCGTGAGTTTTTATGTACAGTCGAAAACATAACAAAAGACAGTGTTGTTTTAAACATTGACGAAATTACGCAAAGCAGTGCAGAGCCAGATATTGAAGTCACACTTTATCAGGCACTTATAAAGTCCGACAAGTTTGACACGGTTGTTCAAAAAGCGGTGGAGCTTGGAGTTACAAGAATAGTTCCCGTTATCACCGAAAGATGCGTGTCAAAGCCGGATGAAAAATCACTTGAAAAGAAAATCCAGAGGTGGAACAAAATTTCAAGGGAAGCTGCAATGCAGAGTGGCAGAGGAATCATTCCCGAAGTTTCTGATGCCATTGTCTTTGAAAAGGCACTTTTACAAATGCAAAATGATGATTTATCATTTATGTGCTACGAAAAAGCGCCTCACATACCAATAAGTGAAATTTATGAAAATGCAAAATCAAAAAACAAAGATTTAAAGACATTTTCATTTATTATAGGTCCCGAAGGCGGGTTTGCCGAGAAAGAGGCAAGGACAGTGGCAGATATGAATATCCCTCTTGCAAGTCTTGGAAACAGAATTTTAAGAACAGAAACTGCACCTTTATGTGTTTTGTCCTGCATTATGTTTATGACGGACAATTTGCAGTAATTTTATAAAATACGGTTAAAATAAAAGTAAAAATAATAAAAAAATAAAAAAGATACGGAGTGTTTGATTTGATGGCAAAGCAGAAATCAAAAAAAGTAGCATTAAAGAAATCGGATATCGATTTTTACAAGATGACAGGAGTCTTCGGAATTGCCTGCGTTTTTATAGTTTTAACTTTAAAAATGCAAAGCACTATGGTTTTCCCCATGGCATCTGGTAAAAACCTTACATTTAATATTTTTTCACTTTTCCAGAGTCCTGTGTTCCTCGGAATATGTGCAGTCCTCGCAATGACAGTGGTATGCTGGTTCTTCCTTTCAAGAACAAGAAAGATCAAGGAATCACAAAGACTGTTTTCAAGTTATGACGCTTTGTTTTTAACTTTATACCTTGCAGTATTCTATGTATGTTTCGGATTAAAGTCAGGCTCTACCCAGCACACATTTTTCCTTTCTTTCACAATTATTGCAAGTCTTCTTTTCTACATTTTTAAGCTTTACAAGTTTGATTTCTTTTTCTTCTCGATTATGAATGCACTCTTTGCGTTTGCAATTCATTTTCTCGCAGATTATTTTTCAACTCCTGCACAGATTGGCGCAAAATGTATGGTTATTCTTGCAGGTGCTGCAATAAGTGCGGTTGTCATTGTTAAAACAAAGGCGAAGCTTAAAAATTCAAAGAGAACTTTTCTCTTCTTCCCCGTATTTATCTCTCTTGTTTTCTTTGCAGCATTTATGTTCTGGAAGATGTTTACTATGAACTCCGAACTTTTCCTTACAAAAAAAGCAATGCTTGTTATTATGCTTATTCAGTATCTTATAGCAGCCATTGTTTACACCATCAGACTTATCCGTGAATGATAGGTTAAAAGTAAAGGAGAAAACTTATGTCTACAAGATTTTTTCAAAGTGTTATAAATCAGTTAAAGGAAAATATTAACAGAACTATTGCAGTTATTGACGAAACAGGTAGCATCGTTGCCTGCAGTGAGCTTGTGCACATTGGCGAAAATTACTCTCATGTACTTGATATGTTCACAGCAGATGATCAGATTCTCACCCATTCATCAAACACTTTCAGACTTATGGGTTCATGCTCTAAAATCGAAAATGTTGTTATGGTTCAGGGTGATGACGCGCAGGCATCGGATATATGCGCAATTCTTGCCGTTTCTTTTAACAACATAAAGAGTCTTTACGGCGAAAAATACGACAAATCAAGTTTTATAAAAAATATTATTCTCGACAATATTCTCCCAAGCGATATTTATATAAAAGCAAAGGAACTTCACTTCAGTGCAGATGTGCCAAGAGCTGTATTCTTTGTACGCTTTACCGAAAAGGGCGATGTTATCCCCTTTGACATTATGCAGAATATGTTTCCCGACAAAAACAAGGACTATGTCATAAGCATCGGCGAAAATGATGTTGTGCTTGTAAAGGAAGTAAAGAGCGCCTCTGACACAAAGGAACTTGAAAAGGTTGCTCACTCAATTGTTGACACGGTAAGTGCCGAGTTCTTCCTTTCTGTAACTGTCGGTATCGGTACTGTTTCCGAAAACATTAAAGACCTTGCGGTTTCCTTCAGAGAAAGCCAGGTTGCAATTGAAGTCGGAAAGGTGTTTGACACAAAAAAGAGTGTTATAAGTTATGAAAATCTCGGCATCGGAAGACTTATATACCAGCTTCCCACAACTCTTTGTGAGATGTTTTTACAAGAGGTGTTTAAAAAAGGTTCACTTGAATCGCTCGACCGTGAAACATTGATGACCATTCAATGTTTCTTTGAAAACAACCTCAATGTTTCGGAAACTTCGCGTAAGCTGTTTGTTCATCGAAACACACTTGTATATCGTCTTGAGAAGATACGCAAGCTTACAGGTTTGGACCTGCGTGAATTTGAACACGCAATTACGTTTAAGGTGGCT
>JAZSLO010000071.1:0-1901 GCA_045535415.1 Eubacteriales bacterium | reverse complement strand
TTCATACCCTGCGACTTTGCACCGGGGTTATCGTTGCCGTAGCCTTCAAGAAGGTTGATTGCACCCCAGATGCCAAGACCTGCACCGAGTGCAATAACGAGTGTCTGCAGTACATCTACTGCTGAGTTGAAAAATGCCATTAAAAAAATACGTATAGATTTTACGTGTCTTTAGTTCGCTACATAACGTTTCTCCTTTCAATTTTTATAATTTTTTGTTGATACGAACGTTTTGTCTTGATATATATAAAAGCCGTTGCTTTTAAGGCAACGGAAGTATTGTTTAATCTTGCTTTTGGGCAAGAAAAAAGCCCACATAAAATGTGAGCTTTAAAGTTTTGTTATTCAATTGCACCTATTAACCAATCCAAAGCATTTATGCGTCTGATTCCGTCATAGTCAGCTTCGGGGTCATCGTCAAGAGTGAGAATGACTTTCGGATAATGGTCACTGATTTTTTGTAAAGGAGCAAGTTCTCGCTTCAAAGTGTTTTCATCTCTTACTGTCGCAGCAACTTGATAATAGGTTGTTTTCTTTTGGTCTTGTGCAACAAAGTCGACCTCTAAATCATCAATTTTGCCGACATACACATCATATCCTCTTCGCAACAGTTCAAGATAAATTACATTTTCAAGAATATGCCCTACATCGGTTGAACGGGAGCCTAAAAGCATATATCTCAAACCAATATCAACAACATAATATTTTTCAAGGGTTTTCAAATATTGTTTGCCCTTTATATTATATCGTTTTGCTTGGTAAACAATAAAGCTTTCCATTAAGGCTCTGACATATTTTTCAACCGTTTTAACATCAATTTTTCTTCCGAATGAAGTCATTGTATCCGCAATCTTTTTAGTTGACATCGGATTACCGATATTATCAAAAACAAATCTTGCTATGCTTTCAAGCATCATTGTATCCGGGAATTTATTTCTTTGAGAAATATCTTTGACTACAATTGTATTGTATAAACCTTCAAGATACAGCGTTATCTCTTTGGGTTGACCTTTAAGGTCGAGGGTGTACGGAAATGAACTGTTTTCAATGTATTCAAGATATTTTCTTGATAATTCCTTTGCGTCGCCTGTGCTTGAAACATATTCTTTGAATGATAAAGGCAGCATCATTATTTCCACATATCTGCCTGAAAGAAGCGTTGCGATTTCACTTGATAAAAGATTTGCATTTGAACCCGTCAAATAAATGTCAACATTCTTTTTAAGATAAAGACTGTCAACAACTCTCGGAAAGTCCTCGCAGTGCTGAACTTCATCAATAAAGATATAAGTCATTTTGTTTTTGTTCAAACGCTCTTTTATATATGAATGAAGTTTTGCAGGCTCACGAAGTTCATAAAAATCATAATCCTCAAGATTAATTGCAACAATCTGTTCTTCAGATATACCTTGTTTCAGAAGATAGTCTTGAAAAAGCTCAAGTAAAACAGATTTTCCGCACCTGCGAACACCCGTTATAACCTTTATTATATTTTTATCTTTGAAAGCAATCAGTTTATCGAGATATTCTTTTCTCTCTATTCTGCTGTCAGCCATCTGTATATCCTCCGCAATAGTTTCTTGATAATATCTTATCCAAAAAAACCCAAAAAGTCAATAGTTTTTGGAATTGGTTTCTAAAAACTATCCACAATAGATAGTTTTACTCTTTTTCTGATATATCTATTTCATAAACATCATAGACATCATCCAGCTTTGTTCTGAGTTTTGTTGACACGAATTTTTCGATGTCAAACTCATTTTTCTTATCATAGTCGGAAAGCTGCTTGTATTTCGGGTGTTTTGTTATGTCATATTTGTTTGACATAAAGGGACGGACACCACGAAGCTGAAGAATACATTTCGAGCCATCCAAGACTGCAAGTTCATCAACCGATGCAAG
>JAZSLO010000155.1:0-4255 GCA_045535415.1 Eubacteriales bacterium | reverse complement strand
AAAAATCAAGGAACTCGAAGAAACACTTGCAAGTGATCAGGCAATAACTGACATCGTTCGTGACGAACTCCTTGAAATCAAGCGCAAGTTCGGTGACGACAGAAGAACTGACATTGAAGAAGTTGAAAACGAAATTCTTATAGAAGACCTTATCGAAAGAAAGGACTGTGTTGTGACTATAAGCCACGCAGGTTATGTCAAGAGAATTCCCGTTAACGAATACAAGGTTCAATCCCGTGGCGGCAAGGGTAACATCACAATGAAAACACGCGAAGAAGATTTTGTTCAGAGCGTTATCATTGCCAATACTCACAACTACCTTATGCTCTTTACAAATATGGGCCGTGTGTTTATGAAAAAGTGTTATGAAATTCCTGAAGCATCAAGAACTTCAAAGGGTACAAACCTTGTAAACATTATTGAACTTACACAGGGTGAAAAAGTAACTGCATACCTCTCCATTGAAGATTTTGCATCAATGCCCTATCTTACAATGGTTACAAAGAATGGTATTATCAAGAGAACTCTTCTTGAAAGCTACAAAAACATAAGACGCTCAGGTCTTATTGCAATAAATCTTGACGAGGGTGACGAGCTTTTATATGTTCTCAGAACAAACGGCGACAGCGAAATGCTTCTTGCAACCCATAAGGGTCTTTCAATCCACTTTAACGAAACCTGTGCGAGAGTTATAGGAAGAACGGCACGCGGTGTTAAGGCTATTGAACTTTCAAACGATGACTTTGTTGTAGGTGCTCTTGCATTTGACAAGAACGATGAAAGAAAGGTTCTTCTCATTTCCGAGACAGGTATCGGAAAACGCGCAGACATTTCCGACTTCCCGATAAGAAACAGAGGCGGTAAGGGTGTTATCTGTCACAAGATTACGCCAAAGACAGGATTTCTTGCAGGTATTGCAGCGGTAAGTCAGGAAGACGATGTAATGATTGTTACAAATACAGGTATGATTATAAGAACAAGAGTCGAGCAGATTCCCGTTCACTTCCGAACCGCAATGGGTGTTATTATCATGCGTCTTAACGAGGATGTAAAGATTGTATCCTTTACAAGAGTTGATAAAGCGCAGGAAGAGGACGAAAATGCAGAAAGTGTAGAAGTTGAAGGCACAGAGATTGCCGACCAAGAAAGTACTTCTGCAGATGAAACCTCACAGGATAGCGAATAATTAAACAAAGATTTTTTACCGTAACCGAAGGCTGACGCTTTCGGTTACGGCAAAAGCATATATAGACAAAGAAGTGTGAAAAATATGAGTGAAAATTTAATTTACGGAGCCGACATTTGTGCATATGGCGCTGTCGGTGACGGAAAATGCGACTGTACGCAGGCTTTCGAGAAAGCAATTGCAAACGGTGAGAGCCTTATTTGTGTTCCATATGGAATATATCTTATTACAAAGCCTTTAGAAATTACATCAAACACAAAACTTCATATTCATCCGTCAGCAAAGATAAGCTACAATCCCAAGGACAAAAATGTAAGTTCCTTTATTTTTGCAAAAGAGTCTTGCGGTATTGAAATCTGCGGCGGAATTTTCAACATTGCAGACAAAGTAAAATGCAATGTGTTCTCATTTGACAAATGCGAAAATATAAGAATTTCACACTGCTCTCTCAACACTCCCGACTGCACATCAAGTATTTTCTTTAATGCGTCGGAAGATATAAACATAAACAATGTCATTTTCAACGGAATGAGCGATTGTGTTGTAATGTGCGATGAGTGCAAAAGCATTACTGTTAAAGATATAACAGTAAAAGTGGCGGGAAATGTATTTGGCTTTGGAAAAGGCGGAAAAAAGTGCGACTGTGAAAATATAAATATTAGAAATGCAAATGTCCTTTTCTGTGATTCGTTTATCGAATTTCTTCTTGGAAGCGCAGAAAATGTAAATCTTGAAAACATAAGTGCAAGATTTTCATTTGATTTTGCAAAACTTTTTGAAAATTTTGACCTGACCGACTCGTCTTTTGAAAACATCGAGGCATTCATTGTCGATACAGACGCAAATGAGGGCAAAACCAAGGCATATTTTACATTTGCCTCTTGTCCTGACGGTCTTGAAATAAGAGGCTTTAAGCGCGAATCTGAGCGCGAATCAACACCTTTTGTTCCGACATTGATTTTCAAAAACACAAATTGTGAAAAAGCAAAGCTTATTATCGACGGAATCTCCCTTGACAATGTGATTTCGGCGCGCGGAATGTCAAAAACCGTTTCAATGACAACGGCAAAGCTTTCAAATCCGTTTGGTAAATTTATATATACGCTCGAAATCGGCGTTGACAAAGACGATATGTTTATAATTCCCCTCGGAGATTTTGACTATATGAGTATAAACAAGCATTAAGCACTTTTGAAAGGATTATTTATGTGGTATTCAGATAATTTTGACGACTATGAACTTCTTGATGCCTCCGACGGCGAAAGACTCGAGAGATGGAAGGATATTATTTTAATCCGTCCCGACCCCCAGATTATATGGAAAAATCAGAAAAACCATCCTGCCTGGAAAAGTGCTAATGCAAGATATATCCGTTCCTCAAAAGGCGGCGGAAACTGGCAGATAAACAGTCTTCCCGATGATATTCTCAACAAAGGCTGGAATATCGAAAGAAACGGACTTCGCTTCTGCGTTCGTCCAACAGGATTCAAGCATACGGGGGTTTTTCCCGAACAAGCTGTTAACTGGGATTATATTTACGACAAAATCTCAAATGCAGGCAGGGAAATTTCCGTATTAAATCTTTTCTCATACACGGGAATTGCAACGCTCTCGGCATCAAAGGCAGGTGCAAAGGTGTGCCATGTTGACGCATCAAAGGGTATCGTGGCCTGGGCAAAGGAAAATGCGGCTTTATCGGGACTTTCCGACAGACCCATAAGATACATTGTTGACGACTGCAAAAAGTTCATTGAGCGTGAAATAAGACGCGGTCACAAATATGATGCTATAATAATGGACCCTCCCTCCTACGGCAGAGGTCCTTCGGGCGAAATATGGAAACTTGAAGATGACATTGACTCCCTTGTAGCACTCACTTCAAATCTTATATCGGATAACCCCTTATTTGTACTTATAAATTCTTATACAACGGGACTCTCAGCATCAACTGTCGGTTACCTTTTACATTTGCATTTTGCAAAGAGATTCGGCGGAAAGGTGACAAGCGACGAAATCGGAATTCCCGTAAAGCAGACAGGTGCGATTCTTCCCTCGGGCGCAAGCGCAAGATGGGAAATATAGTGTAAACTCTTGAATGGAGGTAAAATTCTATGAACAACGGCGATAACAATAACAACAAGAACAACAACGATACATTTGACAGTCTTCTTGACGTAATTCACAAGAAGCGTGAAGACGAAAAGAAAAATGCGGCTACGCCTCAAAAGGCGCCTTCGCCTTCTGACAACGAGCGCACAAGAATAGATGCCGACATTGTGAGAAAAACGCCGCAGAACACGGCAAAAAAGCCTGCCACAGCGCCAAAAAGCACAAATTCAGGTGCAAATTCTACGGGCAGCGCAGGAGTAAGTCTTGACGATTTTGATGTAAAACCGCAGACTACCAAAAAGACTCAGACTTCTTCTAAAAAATCTTCAAAAGGCCTTTTCTCTGATATTGCAAAAATTGTAATATACCTTACGGCTGTTATTTTCTTCAGCATATTTATTTCGGTAAATGTTATAAAAATCGGAAATGATGTGTTTGCATTTGTAAAGCCGGCAGACGAAATTGTTATAGAAATCCCCGAAAACGCGACAACAAAAGATGTTGCAAGAATTCTTGAAGAAAGCGGTGTTATAAAATACCCCTTTGTATACAGAAAATATACAGAGTTTCGTATTTCGCGCCGTTCATATCTCAACGGCACATATGTTGCAGGCTCGCATACTGTAACTCCTTCAATGAATTATGACCAGCTTTTAAATGCCCTTTCCTATATTGAATCATCAAACAAGGTTGTAAGAGTTACTATCCCCGAAGGTTTTACAACAAACGAAATTTTAGCACTCTTTGAGAAAAACGGAATGAAAAAAGCGTCTGAATTTATCCACGCGCTTCAGGAATTCGACTATGAATACAGATTCTGCGACTTGATTGAACCCGAGGGTGCAATATCAAACCTCAGATACGATATAAACTACGGCTACCGTCTTGACGGATACCTTTTCCCTGACACATACGATTTTTATGTAAATGAAAATCCTGTGAAGTCGGATCGTAGCCATG
>JAZSLO010000080.1:0-3908 GCA_045535415.1 Eubacteriales bacterium | reverse complement strand
AACCATAAGCTCGCCGAAAAGACTGAATGGTATGTCCTTTCTTGCATCAAGTGCAGTAAGAAAAAGTTTGTATGGTAAAACCTGCGAGTGATGCTCTAAAAGTGCAAGATATAAAGAGGGGAGAAAGATGGAAAATAAAAGGCTTATAAAACGGATACAGCGTATAAAAGTCGCATAGTACGGAGTTTTGAGATAGTCCTCGCTCGATTGCAGACTTTCGACAAAAAGGTAAGGGACAGTAAGAACAATCGGACTTGTGTCGCATATTATTGCAATTCTGCCCTCGCAAAGTTTTGCGGCAACCTTGTCGGGTTTTTCGGAGTTTCCGACGTTGGTGAAAAGTGAGGGCGTCTTCTTCTGGAGATAATGTTCAATGTATCCCGAGTCCATAACAGACGGAATGTCAATCTCCGATATTACTTTTTTAACACTTGAAAGTGTGTTTTTGTTACACACCCCGTCAATATAACAAATATAAATGTCGGTGTTTGTAATTTTCCCTGCAAAAAGCCTTTCGGTTTTAAAATCGGGTGTGCGAAGTCGCTTTCGGAGAAGTGCTATATTGTCCGCCGCGTTTTCAACAAAGCCCTCACGAGGGCCTCTTATTACAACTTCTGAGTTGGGTTCGGATACACTTCGGGCAGCACCCCCCTTTGCCATTGCAAAAAAGATTAAAGTTCCCTCATTTTGAGAATCACATAAAACAATAGCGCCTCCCGAGAGCAGACTTTTCTGTGCCTCTTCAAAAGTGGAAAGAGGAACAAATTCATTTGATGAAACAACCGACATCAAATGCTTTTTGTCTCTTATGGGCTCATTTAAATATGTCAGGGGTTTTACGATTGTTTCGGAAATAAAGGCCCTGTCCGAATAGTTCCCAAGATTTATAAGATAAAGAGAAAAATCCTGCGTTACGGGTATTTCTCTTGCATTAAGGTCAAAGCAGTTTGAAAAGACGGTTTTGAATCTCTCGAAAAGTTCCTTTGAATTTGTGTTTTGCATAAAGAGTTTATTCTTCTTTCTTTTTTGTTTATTTTGTGCATTATTTTTTAAAAAATACATTTTTTTACAAATAAAAAAAGCCCCGAAGGGCTTTTTTGTTTTATAAACTTTCAATATATTCTCTTATTGCTTTTTCGGATGTCAAAATTTCTCTTTCAAGTTCTGTTGCGGTTATTCGTAAAGCTCCGGAACCCAGAATTATCATTTGCTCGTCACCGTCCGAGGTTGCAACTTTTACAAGGTTGTCCTTTGACAGTTTCTTTGAAACACTTTCAATGTAAGCATCTGCCGTCTGCGCCTCTTTAGTGTAAACAACACTTATGTTTGTCCTTGTTTCGACACTTCCGGGATTTTCCTTAACTTTGTATGCGTCAAAGACTAAAATTATATTTATGTCTTTGAATGCCTTGTAACTGCAAAGTCGGTTTATAAGATTTTCCCTTGCCGCATCAAGACTTTGACTCGCAAGTTTTTTAAGACTGTCCCAGGCAAAAATGATGTTGTATCCGTCAACAAGCAGATATTCGGAATTGTAAATTTTCGGAGTTGCTTTCTTTTGAGAATGTTTTTGATTTGGCACAGCGCACGAGGGGTTGTATTTTGTGTCCTGACTTTTTCGCTTTTTGATTTTGCCGTAGGTCTTTTCAAAAATTTGCAAAAGCTCCTCGTCAAGTACCGCTTTTTCAACAAAGTGCTTTGCTCGGACTTGTACTTCCTGTTTTTTTGAAATTGTGTCTGCGTCGAAAAACTCAATATTATTTAATTTCATAAAGTCTTTTGCTTTGTCATATTCGATGTCTAAAACTTTTCCCGAAACAAAGAATCTTGAGGACGATGGAAAAACATAATGAAAATCTGTTTTATCATATGTTTCTTGGTTCTTTGAGGGAATAAGAGTCTTTTTCAAGGGTGACATATAAATGTCTGTGCCTGCACTTGAAACCTTTTTTGAGTATTCAAAGAATGCCGTGTCGCAAAGCAGTGCGCTTATTGTCATTCTGTTGCCGTCTGTGCTTGTGGATATAATTTGTGCCGATAATTTTTCAAGGTCGCTTGTTACTTTTCCGAAATCAAACACATCGCACTCAATTTCGCAAACAAGCGCACTTTCAAGAATTTCACAACAATCCCTGGCATCAAGCACACACACTAAAAGTGCTCTTGAGGCGGCTTCGTATAGATGATAGGGTGTACACTTTTTGTGTGTTTTTCCGCCTGTCAGCGTAATTTTTATATCTGTCAGGGGATGGCCGTGTGTTCCGTAAAACTGCGTTCCGCCGAGATATGAAAGAATTGTTTTCTGAAATGCGGACGGAATGAAATCTTCGGATAAGTTTGATTCAACACAAATCCCCGAATCTTTTTCACAAGGCTCTATTTCAAGATGAATCTGTGCAAAAGCACCATTTTCTTCAAAATGACAAAAACCGCTTGATTTTTTTGTAATTGTTTCAAAATATTGCGTTTCTTGCTTTTCAAAGTCAATTTTGAGAGCGTATTTTTCAAGAGCCAAGCTTTTGACAATTTCACCCATAAGGTCACCTTTTAGGGACACCGTTATATTATTTTGATTTTCAAGTTTAGGATCAAGTTCGGGAAAATCAAACTGTATTTTCTTTAAAATGTCATAAACGCTTTTAGCGTCAAGATTTTTGTCAAAAACGACTTTGTGTGAAAATTGCGTGTCTGAAAAATCAATAGAGAGGTTTTGTTCAAACCCAAGTCCGTCACCACTTTTTGCATATGACAAACCGCTGACAGCACAAATCTGTCCTGCACAAACTTCTTCGGGATATGTCGCTTTTGAGCCTGAAAATATGTGTATTTTTGAAATTTTTTCCGTGACAAAACTTCCGTCGTCAAGCTTTTGTGCAATTGTATCTCGCACCCTCAAAGTGCCACCCGTAATTTTGATATGGCAAAGCCTTTGATTTGCATTTTGTGTAACTTTAAATACTCTTGCACCGAATTCTTCTTTGTATTCGGGAATACTTATATATTTTAAAATCGTGTTTGCAATGTCACTTACACCCTCGCCTTTGAGTGCTGAACCGAAAACGCAGGGAAATAAATCTCTTTGCTTTATTGCATCTTTAATTGACTTTTCGCAAATGTCGGATTTTTCAAGATATTCGTCCATAAGAGAGGGTGAGCAAAGAGCAATTTCTTCAAAGTGTTTTTTGTTTTCAAGACTTGAAAATTCAAAGCATTTTTCATCAAGATTTTTTCTCAAGGAATTTAACAGCTCGGATTTTTCGGGGCATATAAGGTCGGTTTTGTTTATGAATATAAATGTCGGAATGCCGTTTTTCTTCAAAAGATTCCATAAAAATTTGGTATGGCTCCTGATACCCTCGGGAGCGCTTATAACAAAAATGGCAGCATCAAGTACAGATAAAACTCTCCCTGTTTCAGCACCAAAATCCGTGTGCCCCGGAGTGTCCATTAGAGTTATCTGCATATCGCCCGCAGTTATAATGCAGGGCTTTGAAAAAATAGTGATGCCTCTGTCCTTTTCAAGACTTTCCGTGTCAAGAAAAGTGCTTTTGTCATCAATTCTTCCTTTATTTCTTATAGCACCAAAATGGTATAACAAAGCCTCGGAAAGAGTTGTCTTTCCGGAGTCAACATGTGCAATTATACCAATGTTTGCGTGCTTCATAATTTACTCCTTGATAAAGTCCAAAATTTCGATAACATATAAAGTGTCATCCGACACTTTGAATTTTACATTGTAGTTTTCAAAAATCATACCGTAAACTCTGTCCTTGTCTTTGTGGTATGAGGGAATCGGGTTCTGACTAAGAATGTCGCAGAGCTTTTGATTTTGCTCTTGTGACAAAAGCTTATCTGTTTGGTTTTTAAATATGATGTTTAAATTGTTAAGTCGGAGGCCAAGCGGTCTT
>JAZSLO010000028.1:0-12010 GCA_045535415.1 Eubacteriales bacterium | reverse complement strand
TACTGTGAGATTGTAGTTATCGTTGAGAGCAAGGGTTCCCTTTGTGATAGCATAAGTTCCTCCGGTTTCACCCTGTTCTCTTTGTGGCTCACCTGTGAATGTGTCGCCGTTTGCAAGAGATCCGCTTGTGATTTCATAAGAAAGTTCAGGATCTATATCCAGTGCATCCTTTGAATGATTGTCAATTGTTACAGTTACATCTCTCTTTGAAACTTCAAGAGTCTGTGTTTTTTCAAAGTCTGCATAATTGTCATTACCTGCGATTGCAACTTTAATCTCAGTCGTACCTGCGTTCTTGATTGTAACATTACCATAGCGGTCGATTTCAGCAACATCAGTATTTGTACTTGTATATACAACTGTTCTGAGACCTGATGCAGAGTCGGGTGTTACTGTAACCTTAAAGCCGTCATCACCGTATGTCTTATTTGTAACTTCGGAAACTGTAACATTCTGAACATTCTTTTCAATAACTGTAAGTGTTCCGTCAATTACTGTAAGATTATAGTTATCGGAAAGTGCGAGTGTGCCCTTTGTTATTGCATACTCACCGCCGACTTCTTCGCCTGCTTCTCTCGTAAGAGCTCCTGTGAATGCGTCACCTCTTACTAACTGACCGCTTGTTATCGTATAAGTGAAATCAGGATCGTCTGTTCCCACTCTCTTTGTCTTATCATCAATTGTAACAGTTATATCTCTCTTTGTGATATCTGCATAAAGGCTTCCGGGCTGTGTGAATGTATAATTCTTGAAAGCAGTTCCACCAAACTCAACATCCGAGAATGTTACAAGCTTATTTGTTCCTGCGTTCTTATCTTCAAACTGTGCATCAGATGGAAGTCTTACTGTTACTCTGTCGCCGTTTACAAGGCCTTCGAGTTTATCGTACGAAAGAGTTGCCTTTGTATTTCCGTCATATTCCTTGCTTTCAGCCTTGAAGCCTGAAAGTGAAAGGGGTTTCTTTTCAACTGTCAGATCAAGTGTCTCTTCAAAGTCGTTATAATAATCATCGCCCGCAATTTCAATCTTGATCTGTGTCTGTCCTGCGCCCTTGATTGTAACTACTTTTCCTGAAACTGTAGCAACAGAAGTTTTTGTGCTTGTAACGACTACATCAGAAAGACCGCTCTGTGCATCAGGTGTTACATCAATTTCAAAAGCCTCGTCGCCGTATGTCTTACCTTCAATATCAGCTACAACAACATTCTGATCTATCTTATTGATTGTGAATGTTCCGGGGATAACTGTGAGAACATAATTGTCATTAAGTGCGAGTGTTCCCTTATTTATCTGATATGTTCCTGCCTTTTCACCCTCAACTCTTGAAATAGCACCTGTGAATGAATCATTATTTACAAGGCTTCCGCTTGTTACCTTATATGTAAGCTCAGGATCATTTTCCTTTGCGTTCTTTGTATTATCATCAATTGTAACAGTTACATCTCTCTTTGAAACTGTGAGTGTCTGTTCTTTTTCAAAGTCTGTATATGTGCCGTTGCCCGCAATTGCAACCTTAATCTTAGTCACACCTGCGTTCTTTATTGTAACATTACCGCTTTGGTCAATAGTTGCAACATTTTCGTTTGTGCTTGAATAGATTACATTTGTAAGTCCTGACTGAGCATCGGGTGTTACTTCAACCTTGAATCCATCGTCACCATATACCTTATCGGTAATTTCGGAAACCTGAACCTTCTGTGTCTTTACTTCGGTAATTGTAAATGTTCCGTCGTAAACTATGAGATTATAGCAATCGGGAAGTGAAAGTGTTCCCTTGCCGATTACATAATCGCCGGGCTCTTCACCGGGCTCTCTTGAAATTTCACCTGAGAAAGTATCTCCGTTTACAAGTGTGCCGTATACAGTATATTCAAGCTCGGGGTCTGCTTCTCCCTGCTTCTTTGAGGCATCTGCTATATCAACAAGGATATCTTTCGGATAAACCGTTACAAAGTAATCAACTTCAACCTTTTCATAATAATCGTTTCCGGGGATTATCACGATTATATGGGTCTCACCCACATTTTTAATTTTGATGATACCGTTTTCGTCAATTTCTGCAACATCAGTATTTGTGCTTGTAAATTCAACTTCCTGAATTCCGCTTTCACTGTCATATATTACAACAACTTCAAAGTCAGGGTCGCCGTAGTTAAAACTTGGAACGTGTCCAATTTGTGCGGCGTTCTGGTAAAGCTTATATATAGTGAATACACCGGGGATAACTGTGAGATTATAGTTATCGGAAAGTGAAAGTGTACCTTTGTTTATCTGATATGTTCCTGCAGTTTCGCCTTCGACTCTTGAAAGAGCACCTGTGAATACATCGCCGTTTACAAGGCTTCCGCTTGTAATTTCATATGTAAACTTGGGATCATTTTCTTTTACGTACTTTCCCTTAACATCAATCGTAACAGTCACATCTCTCTTTGAAACTGTGAGCGTCTGTTCTTTTTCAAAGTCTGTATATGTGCCGTTGCCCGCAATTGCAACCTTAATATTAGTCACACCTGCGTTCTTTATTGTAACATTACCGCTTTGGTCAATAGTTGCAACATTTTCGTTTGTGCTTGAATAGATTACATTTGTAAGTCCTGACTGAGCGTCTGGTGTTACTTCAACCTTGAAAGATTCATCGCCGTATGTCTTATCGGAAATCTCTGAAACTGCAACTTTCTGCAATGTCTTTGTTATTGTAAATGTGCCGGGGATAACTGTAAGATTATAGTTATCAGAAAGTGAAAGTGTTCCCTTTCCTATTTCATAGGTGCCTGCGTTTTCACCGGGTGTTCTTTCAACATTACCTGTAAATGCATCACCGGAAACGAGTTTTCCGCTTGTTACGGAATATGTGAATGCGGGATCTGTTTCTCCAACTTTCTTGCTTGCATTATTTACTGTTACTGTAATATCTCTGGGGGTGATATCTGCATATACGCTATCGGGCTGTGTGAATGTATAATTCTTAAGAGCAGCGCCTGTAAGTGTAACAGTTCCGAATGTTACTTTCTTTTCCTTGCCTGCATTTGCATCTTCAAACTTTGCGTCTGTGGGAAGTTTTACTGTTATTGAATCACCGTCAACAAGACCTGAAAGTTCCTTATATGAAAGAGTTGCATTTGTCTTGCCGTCGTATTCCTTATCCTGTGCGATAAGACCTGAAAGTGAAAGTTTTGCCTTTTCAACCTTGAACTCAATTGTTGTTTCAAAGTCTTCATAGTAACCGTCGCCTGCGATTTCAATCTTGATTTGTGCATCGCCTGCATTTTTGATTGTAACTGTCTTGCCTTCAACTGTTGCAACAGTTGTGTTAAGGCTTGTTACAACTACATTTGTAAGACCTGAATTTGCATCAGGTTTTACATCAATTTCAAATGTACCGTCACCATATGTCTTTGTTTCAATATCAGAAACAGAAACGTTCTGCTTTATCTTATTGATTGTAAGTGTACCGGGGATATATGTTACATCATAATTATTGGAAAGTGAAAGTGAGCCTTGGTGAATTCTATATTCACCTGCTGTTTCGCCCGAAACTCTGTCAGGCTGACCCTCAAAAGCATCACCGTTTACAAGAGAACCTTCGGTAATTTTATATGTCAGTTCGGGGTCATTTTCTTTTGCATTCTTTGTCTTATTGTCAAATGTTACTGTTATTTCTCTCTTTGTTACTCTGAGAGTCTGTCTGTTTGTGAAGGTTTTATATTCATTGTTTCCTTCAATTTTAACTTCAATTGTTGTTTTACCTGTATTATGGATTGTTACATTACCATTCAGGTCAATAGTTGCAACATCCTCATCTGTGCTTGAATAAAGAACTTTTGTAAGTCCGCTTTGAGCGTCGGGTGTTACATCAACCTTAAAGGAATCACCATAGATTTTAGGTGTAATCTCGGAAACCTGAACGTTCTGTGTGAGATAAACTTTTTCTGTTATTGTAAATAAACCTTCTATAAAAGTAAGGTGGTAGTTATCGGAAAGCGAGAGTGTTCCCTGCTTTATAGGATACACACCGGGTTCTTCTCTCTTATCTCTGTAAATTTCGCCTGTGAAGGAATCTCCGTCTACAAGAGAGCCTTCAACAACTATGTATTCAAGTGTAGGATCTTCCTGTCCCTGAACTTTTGATGTGTCAACTGCTTTTACTGCTATTTCTCTTTTTTCTATATTAGCATTGAGCGAAGAAGGATAAATTAAATTATAGTTATTTGCATTTGTACCTGTAAGAGTTATGGGAGAATATGAAACAACAATGTTATCTCCCGCATTTACGGATGCAAACTTCGCATCTTGCGGCAAAACAAATTCTACTGTTCCGAAATCATTTGAAACAAGACCCGTATCTGAATCTATATCCGCAATTTCAAGCATTCCGGAGCCTTCCATAAATTTAGCTTCATCTGTTCCGTCATACTCTTTATTTTCAACTTCAAGGTTTTCCAAAGACACGTTTCTCTTTTCAATTGTCAAAGTTGCAGTCTTTGAAGCTTCTATGTATCCTTCAAGTGATACTGTTGCTGTTACTTCATATTCACCTGCATCTGTTCTTCCGTTGTTTGTGTAAACAACATCTGCACCTGCAGGGACATTTGTTGCAACAAGAGAATGAACCGTGCCGTCGTATGTAACTGTATCATCCTCAAATGTAAATTCAACCACAGGAGTTTCAGTCTTAACGTTTTCAACCTTGCCGTTTACAACGTCGGGATATACATCTTCATAGTCTATATTTGCAACTTCAAGATTTCCGATTGTAAGAGGAGTTTCTTCCCAGTCGCCGTCAACAAGTTCAAAAACAACTGTATAAAGAGTTCCGTTTTTCTTTGAATTTCTCGAATTGAAATATACATATGTTATATTTTCTTCCGCAGAATAATCGGGCTCAACTTCATCATACATTGCATCTTCGTAAATGGTAATGAAGTTACCCTGATAAGTTCCGTTTCCAAACATCATTCCGTATTCATATGAAACGGGCTTTAATTTTGTTTCGTCATAGTCGAGAACAAAGTCAAAACCTGCGATTCCGGGGTTGCCTGTATAGTCAACGGAAACTTCAACCTGTCCGTCAACAATTTCGCCCACCGAAACTGACAATGTTCCATCGGCTGCCACAGCGCCTGCAGGGAATGCAAATGTTCCCATGAGCATCGCAATTGTCAAAACAATACTGAGAATTCTTCTTTTCATGTGTTTTTCTCCTTCTTCTTTGAAAAAATTCGCCTGAAAAATTTATGCTTTATCCTAAAGTTACATCCATATCCGCAAGATACTGTGAAAGCAGTATTGCGTCTTTTATATTTATGTTATCGGAGCCGTCTTTATCGTCGCCTTTAAAGACATTTGCCGCGATTTTCTGAATATCTGTAAATTCCACTGTGTCAGCAAGGAACTGCGACAGCATTATTGCATCTTTTATATTTACAGTTGTGTCTGCGTTTATGTCACCGGGAATTGTAACCGTCTGTTTTTCAAACACTGCTTTTACCGACAAATTTCTTGTGACATTTGTGATATCTCTGCTCCAACCCTTGAATACATACTTTTCACTTGGGTTATCGCTTTGCTTTTCGGGCACAATACTTGTAACAGCCGCGCCTCCGCTTTCAACTGTACAAATTCCGAGAAGTGTTTTTCCTTCCTCATCATAGAATGAAACTGTATAAACCTTGCCGTCACCGAGGAACTGCGCTGTATATGTCGCATCCTTTGTGACAACACCTACCGTTATATCCCAGCCTGCAAATGTGCATCCTTCTTTTTCGGGCTTTGTGATATCAGCACCGCTTCCGTACATAAACACGGGATCAAGTCCGTATTCATAAGCATCCGTGTAGCTCTGACCATCAACAATCCATGTGATTTTATATGTACGCTTTGTCTTTGCAAAACTTGCCGAATAAACTGTGTCTTCAAAACAAGGAACAAATTCTTTATCCCAGCCTGTAAAGGTATATGTATACTCTGCCGTTTGTTCTTTTAGAACCTGTCCGTCAAACTTCGGAGTACTTCCAGCATACACGCTGACAGTATCAAGTGTTTTTCCCTCATCGTCCTTGAATGTCACCTCGTATTTTACCTTTGTATTATAAAAAGCATCGGTAGAAACAGATGGGTTTGACAAAAAGTCTTTATTTTCAAATTCCACGCATTCAAAAAACGCTCTTTCGCCGATTATTTCAAGGCTTTGTGGGTAATTTACCTGTGTCAGTGACACACACTCATAAAAAGCACCGTTTTCAAATGCCGTAACACCATCGTGCACCTTTACGCTTATAAGACTTTGGCAGCCCGAAAATGTTCCTTCGGAAATTTTTGTAATCTTTGTTCCCGAAAGGTCAATTTCTGTCAAAGCCTTACATCCCGAAAAGGCATATACATCAATTTCAGAAAGATTATTCGGGAAAACAACATTTTCAAGATTTTCACAATCAGCAAACGCGTTATGCCCGATTTTCAAAAGCGAATTTGGAAGATTTATTTTCTCAAGCGACGAGCATCCGAAAAATGCTTCGCTTCCAATCTCGGTCACATCTCCAAGAATTTTAACCTCTTTTATATTTGCACCGTACTCAAAAGCGCACGCACCTATATTTGTGACAGTGTCATCAATCACAAGCGTATTAGCCAGAAGAATGTATTCTTTCCATGGGGTATCTGTATAATTCAGATAATCCGGCATCTGCCCCTGCGCACTTACTGTCATTGTCCTATCATTAAGGTCAAGACTCCAGGATATGCCGTCTTGAGTTCCGCCGTATATTTTCGCGCTTGCGCAAGTTGCAAGGCAAAGCACTATGACCATTGTCACAATGACATATGCCCATACTCGTTTTTTCATACAGCGACACTCCTCCACCATAAATTTCAACAGTTACATACATTATATACTATACACGCCATTTTGTCAACATTTAAGGCACAAAAAAACAGCCGGAAAAATCCGGCTGTTTTAAAGTTTTATTTTGTTTTATTTATCTTCTTTATTCTTCTTTGCAAGAGCGTTCTTCTTTACAATCTTGCCGAGCGCTGCAAGTGCGATAACGTTAGGAATTACCATAAGGTAGTTGAAGAAGTCTGTAAGCTCCCAAACAAGGTCATTCTTGAGCATTGTTCCAAGGAAAATAAATCCAATTGCAATAATTGAATACACAAGTGTTGCAACCTTTGAATTCTTGAAGAGATATTCAACATTTGCCTTGCCGAAAAAGTTCCAGCTGATAATTGTTGAAAAAGCAAAGAACAAGAGACATACTGCAACAAAGATGCTGCCAAAGTCTGTGCCAAATACACTACTTACTGCAACCTGCATTGCATTTGTCTTTGTAACACCCTGCCATGCATTGCCGCCCTTTGCATAAAGTGTGGAAATTATAACAAGTGCTGTCATTGTAAGAACCACGAATGTGTCAATAAACACACCAACCATTGCAACAACACCCTGGTCGTGAGGCTTTTCAACATTTGCCTGAGCGTGAGCGTGGGGAGTTGAACCCATACCTGCTTCATTTGAGAAAAGACCTCTCTTTGCACCCTGGCTGATTGCTGTTTTAATCGCCGCACCAAAAGTACCGCCTATGATAGCTGTAGGAGTGAATGCATACTTGAAGATCATACCGATTGTTTCGGGAATGTACTTGATATTTGCAATAAGAATTACAAGACCACCTACAAGGAAAAGCGCTGCCATTACGGGAACAAGCTTTTCTGTTACAGATGCAATTCTCTTGATACCACCGATAAAGATAAATGCGGCAACTATTGCAATTACAAGACCAACTACCCAGCCCCAAACTGTGTAATCAACACCAACTGCGTTACAAGCGGATTCTGCAATGGAGTTTGACTGAACCATTGAGCCCATAAATCCAAGAGCAAGAATTGTTGCTATAGAGAAGAACACGCAAAGGAACTTACCAAAGCCACCCTTGAAAGCCTTCTTAATATAGTAAACAGGACCACCATGAACGTTGCCGTTTGCGTCAATTTCCTTTGTTTCCTGAGCAAGAGTTGCTTCCGCATAGATTGTTGCCATGCCAAAGAATGCAATAATCCACATCCAGAAAATAGCACCGGGGCCGCCGACGAGAATTGCTCCCGACGCACCAACGATATTACCTGTACCTACCTGAGCTGCAATTGCAGTTGCAAGTGCCTGAAATGATGAAAGTCCGCCTTGGTTCTTGCCGCCACGAAGTTTGATGTTACCAAACACCTTTTTCATACCTTCGCCAAAGCAGCGAACCTGTACAAACTTTGTTGTGATTGTGTAGTAAAGACCAATTCCTACAAGAAGAACTATAAGTACATAGTCCGTAAGATAGCCGTTTACTTTTGCGATTACACTTAAAAGTGAATCTGAAAATGCCTGCATGAGTTTTTCCTCCGTTTTTTTAAATTTCCGAAGATAAAGCTCGTGCAGGCACAAAAAATTCCTTATGACTGCTCCGTTCTTTTGCCTGAGAGATTCAGCAAGATGAGGTTTTCATCCACCCCTGCCTTACACCTTCGGCACCCGTTTTTCTCGGGATTCTCCGGAGTTCCCTTGACTTTCAGTTTTCCTTTTTGGAATTCAGAAAGCTTCAATGGGATTTTGTTATGCGTCATTATATCACACCTTTTTACATTTTGCAACACTTTTTTTCATTTTTGTCACTTTTACACATTATTTGACTAAAATGTGCTTGTTTTTGAACAAAAGTTTAAAATTTTCAAAAACACTTGCAAAAAAAATATTTGTTTGTTATACTATTTGTTGTATAAACACGGTGAAAAAGAGTGCCGGTACAAAGATGTGTTTTGACAGAGAGAGGCGACTTTGCTGGAAAGCCTTAAAACACGTGTTCTCGTGCGTTTCGCTTTGGAGTGGAGCATCTGATAAGGGTGCTACGGGTTGTTTTCGTTAAAAAACAGGTCTGTAGAATTTGCAGATTGAGGTGTCCGATTTTTCGGAAACAAGGGTGGTACCGCGCAAAACAAAGTTATGCGTCCCTTTTGGCTTGATAAAAGTCAAAAGGGATTTTTTATTTGTTTTCATTATAATAAAATAAAATTACAAAAAACGGAGTTGAAAAAATTGAAACAGAAACTTGAAGCAATCAAAACTCAGGCTCTCTCTGATCTTGCAAGTGTTAGTGACGCGCAGGGTCTTGAAGAATTAAGAGTCAAGTACCTTGGCAAAAAGAGTGAACTTTCATCAGCACTCAAAATGATGGCAACTCTCACTCCCGAGGAAAGACCTATTATGGGCCAGCTTGCAAACAGTGTAAGAGGCGAAATCGAAAGCGCTTTTGAAGCATCAAAGCAAAGAATTTCAAAGGCTGAACTTTCAAAAAGGCTTGAAAAGGAAAAAATCGACGTAACTTTGCCGTCTGACAAAAAGATTATGGGCGGTGTTCACCCTCTCACAAAAGTTCAGACTCAGATGGAAGACATTTTTCTAGGCATGGGATTTTCCATTATTGAAGGTCCTGAAGTTGAAACAGATTACTACAACTTCACGGCTCTCAACACTCCTGAATTCCATCCTGCAAGAGATGTTCAAGATACTTTCTACATCACAGACAAAATTCTTCTTCGCTCACAGACAAGTACCGTTCAGGTTCACGCAATGGAATCCTCACAGCCTCCGATAAGAGTTATCTCTCCCGGAAGAGTTTACCGCTCTGACGCTGTTGACGGAACACATTCACCTATGTTCCATCAGGTTGAAGGTCTTGTTATTGACAAAGGCATTACAATGGGCGATCTTAAAGGAACACTTCTTATGTTCGCAAAGCAGATGTTCGGTGAAAAGACAGAAATAAGATTCCGTCCCCACCACTTCCCGTTTACAGAGCCGTCATGCGAGGTTGACGTATCGTGCTTTGTTTGCGGAGGAAAAGGCTGCAGTCTTTGCAAAGGCGAGGGCTGGATTGAAATTCTCGGCGCAGGTATGGTACACCCCAATGTTCTTCGCATGAGCGGAATTGACCCTGAGGTTTATTCAGGCTTTGCGTTTGGTATGGGTGTTGAAAGAATAGTTATGACAAAATTCGGAATCAACGATATGCGTTTACTTTACGAAAACGACATAAGATTCCTGTCACAGTTTTAAGTAAAGGAGGAATATTAAAATGAAATTATCAATGAACTGGCTCAAAGATTATGTTAAAGAAGATTTTGACCCCAAAGAATATTCCGACAAGCTTACAATGACAGGCTCTAAAGTTGAAGGCTTTGACATTATCGGTGAAAACATCAAAAATGTTGTTGTTGGTAAACTTTTAGAAGTTGAAAAGCATCCTGATTCTGACCATCTTCTTATTTGTCAGGTTGACATAGGAAAAGACGAGCCTGTGCAGATTGTAACAGGTGCACAGAATGTAAAGAAGGGCGACCTTGTTCCTGCAGCACTTGATGACTCATATCTTCCCGGAAATGTTCATATAAAAGCAGGAAAACTCAGAGGCGTTGAATCAAACGGTATGCTCTGCTCTATTGGCGAACTTGGACTTGACAAGCACGATTTTCCATATGCTGACAACGACGGAATCTTTCTTCTTCAGGAAGACTGCAAGCCTGGTGACGACATAAAGGATGTTCTTCTTTTAAACGATGTTTGCGTTGAATTTGAAATCACATCAAACAGACCTGATTGTCTTTCAATGATTGGTCTTGCAAGAGAAACTGCGGCATCCTTTGATGTTAAGTGCAGTATCCCCACTCCCAAGGTAAATGAAACTTATACGCAAAAGACAATAGACGATTATCTTAAAGTTGAAGTTCTTGACACAGACCTCTGCCCGAGATACACGGCTAGAGTTGTTGAAAACATCAAAATTGAGCCTTCTCCAAAGTGGCTTCGTGCAAGACTTCGCGCCTGCGGTGTAAGACCAATAAACAACATAGTTGACATTACAAACTATGTTTGTCTTGAATACGGTCAGCCCATGCACGCATTTGACTACAATTTCCTCTCAGGCGGAAAAATTTCCGTTCACAGAGCTAAAATGGGCGAAGTTATAAAAACTCTTGACGGCGAAGAAAGAACACTCACAGACAAAATGCTTGTTATCGCAGACGCGCAAAAGAGCGTTGCTGTTGCAGGTGTTATGGGCGGTGAAAACAGCGAAATTAACGACAATACAAAGACTATTGTTTTTGAAAGTGCAAACTTCAACGGCCCGTCCGTAAGAACCACTGCAAGAGATATCGGTCTTCGTACCGAGGCTTCAGGCAGATACGAAAAGGGACTTGACCCCGAAAACACACTTCCTGCAATCGAAAGAGCGTGCGAGCTTATCGAACTTTTGGGTGCCGGTAATGTTGTAAAGGGAATTATTGATGTATATCCCGCAAAACCCGAACAGAAAGTTATTCCCTTTGATGCAGACAAGATAAACGCATTTCTCGGAACAGATGTTTCCGAAGATGAAATGAAGGAAATATTTGCAAAGCTCGATATTAAACTTGAAGGTGGAAACCTCTATCCTCCGTCATACAGAGCAGACCTTGAATGCATGCAGGATATTGCCGAGGAAGTTATAAGAATTCACGGCTACGACCTTATTCCTACAACAAACTTCAAGGCAGAAGCTCTTGTAGGAAGAAGAAACAAGAGACAGAGTGCCGTTTGTCTTATAGACTCTCTCATGGGTGCAAACTCTTTCTACGAAGTAAAGACTTATTCCTTCATAAGCCCCAAGTACTATGACAACATTCTTATGGAAAAGGATTCTCCTCTCCGTGACAGCGTTGTTATCTCAAATCCTCTGGGCGAGGACACAAGTATTATGAGAACAACAGCACTTCCGAGCATTCTTGAAGTTATCAGTGCAAACAGAAGATACAGAAACAAAGCTTGCGGAATTTACGAAAACGCAAAAGTTTACATCAAGGTTGAAGGAAAAGACCTTCCCGATGAAAAACTCACCACAGTTTTTGCATCCTACAACATGGGCGACTTCTACACAGCCAAGGGCATTTGCGAAACACTTCTTGACTCCTTTGGCATCAAGGGATACGAATT
>JAZSLO010000039.1:0-8322 GCA_045535415.1 Eubacteriales bacterium | reverse complement strand
AGTTTTATATTATTTATAAAATACTCCGTTGATTTTACAGAGATTTTATGTTATGATATTATTAGTTTTTTTAAGGGAGATTTATAATGTCGCTGGAGCAAAGATACACACTTGTAAAGAAAAAACTGTTTGACAGATTTTATAAAGCACTCAACGAAAAGCAAAGAGAAGCGGTTTACAAAACCGAGGGTCCTCTTCTTGTTCTTGCGGGTGCGGGCAGCGGAAAAACAACAGTTTTAGTTCAGAGAATTGCACACATAATTAAATTTGGAAAAGCGCTTGACACGGATGAAATTCCGCAAAATGCGCTTAATGAGTCATACATTTGTATGCTCGAAAAGGTCGCTTCTGACGAAAATTGCGACAAAAATCTTTTTGAAAGTGCTCTTAATTCCCTTGCAATTTCCCCTGCAAAACCTTATGAAATTTTATCCATCACATTTACAAACAAGGCAGCAGGCGAAATGAAAGAGCGTCTTGAAAAGCGTCTTGGCGATGGGGCTCTTGACATATGGGCAGGAACTTTCCACTCTGTTTGTGCAAGATTTCTTCGTATGTACATAGACAGACTTGGCAGAGACTCTTCCTTTACGATCTATGACACAGACGACCAGAAAAAGCTCATGACCTCCTGCATAAAAGAGCTCAATTTAAATGACAAAATGTTCACTCCAAAGGCTGTTCTTTCGGAAATAAGCAGATGCAAGGAAAATCTTGTTTCCCTTGAGGAATACAAGAATGACATTTCAAAGAGCGATATAAGAAGACAAACTCTTGCAAGGCTTTTTGAAATGTATGAAAACAAAAAATTAAAGGCAAATGCACTTGATTTTGACGATATGATTACTCTTACCGTTAAAATTTTCAGGGAAAACCCCGATGTTCTTGAAAAGAACAGAGAAAGATTCAAATACATCTTAGTCGACGAGTATCAGGACACAAACAAAGCGCAGTTTGAACTTTGCAAGCTCTTATGCTCGAATGACGAAAACATTATGGTTGTCGGCGACGACGACCAGAGTATATACAAGTTCCGTGGTGCGACTATTGAAAACATTCTCGGATTTGACACAGTTTTCAAAAAGGCAAGAGTTGTAAAACTCGAGCAGAATTACCGCTCGACAGATGTAATTATAGGTGCGGCAAACGAGGTTATCAAAAACAATACGGGCAGAAAAGGAAAAACCCTCTGGACAAAATATGAGGGCGGTGACAAAATCACCGTAAAGCAATGTGAAAATCAGAATCACGAGGCACAATACATTGTAGACAGAATAAGCGACCTTGTTGCAAAGGGAAATTACTCTTTTTCGGATTTTGCAATTCTTTACAGAATGAATGCCCAGTCAAACGCACTTGAAACAGTATTTGCAAAAAGCGGTATTCCCTACCGAATCTTAGGTTCAATGCGATTCTATGACAGAAAAGAAATTAAAGACATAATTTCGTATCTTTGCGTTATTGCAAACCCCAACGATGCGGTGAGAGTAAAGAGAATTATCAATACTCCAAAGCGTGGCATTGGCGACGCGACAGTTGAAGAAGTCGAAAGACTTGCAACCCTTGAAAACACTGATATGGTACATATCTGCACGCATGCGGACAAGTACCCCACCCTTTCAAGAAGCGCACCAAAGCTTTGTCTTTTCTCGCAGATGATTCAGGAATTCAAGGAAGATGCAAAAACTCTGACCTTGGGCGTTCTTACACAGAAGATTTATGAAAAATCGGGCTACCGCGATATGCTTTTATCGCTTGACGAGGCTGAGGGCAAGGACAGACAGGAAAATATAAAGGAACTTTTAAACAACGCATCGCAATATCAGGAAAATGCAGGTGATGTTTCACAAATAGAAATTTTAAACGGATTTCTTGAAGAAGTTGCGCTCATTTCCGATATTGACAATTATGACAAAGACGCACCTGCGGTTGTTATGATGACAATTCACTCGGCAAAGGGACTTGAATTTCCCGTTGTGTTTTTACCGGGACTTGAAGAAAACATATTCCCCGGAGTTCAAAGCACCCTTTACAATGACGAGCTTGAAGAGGAAAGGCGTCTTTGCTATGTTGCAATAACGCGTGCAAAGAAAAAACTCTTTATACTTCACTGCTCGTCAAGACTTACATACGGAAAAACCGAATTCAACAGACGATCTCGCTTTGTTGATGAGATTCCCGAGGACTTTTGCGAATATGAAGACAAGTTCCTTGACAGAAAGGTTCAAGCGCAGGAAAGTTTTATGTCGCAGGGCAAAAACTACTTTTCAAAGAGTGGCGGCGACTATTTTGACAAAAAGCCGTATTTTACAAGAAATGCACCGGCTTCTCAAAATTCTGCCCCGACACCTCAAAAGAGAGAGTCATTTAAAATCGGCGATACCGTAACACATGCAATTTTCGGTGACGGATTTATACTTAACACAAAGCAGATGGGCCCCGATGTTCTGTATGAGGTAGCTTTTGACAAGGTCGGAACAAAGAAAATGATGCAAAGTTCTGCAAAACTATCAAAAAAGGTATAAAGATTGTAAACTTTTTTGTAAATATTCGAAAATCTTAAATTTACTATTGCATTTTCAAAAACATCGTGTTATAATAACGCTGTTGCCCGTGGGAATAAGTGTTTTTATGCTTATTTTACGGAAAGAATGTAGTAATTTTAAGCTTAAAGCTTGGAGGTGTCATAAATGGCAAAGTGTGCAGTGTGCGGAAAGGGCGTTACATTTGGTTGTAATGTATCTCATTCTCACAGAAAGACAAACAGAACATGGAAGCCTAACATTCGTAGAGTAAGAGTTATCGAAAACGGAACTCACAAGACCGTTAACGTATGTTCACGCTGCCTTCGTTCAAACAAGGTAACAAGAGCGGTTTAATTAAAGCAATCTTGATGACAATCTCTTTAAGTTAAGGAGATTGTCTTTGCCTTTTTATAGGGGAAATTTATTTGCACTTTTCTGGGTGCAAATATTTTTTTAATTTTTTTAAAACTCATTGAAATTTATTTTTGATTGTGCTATAATAAACAAGAAAATAATTTTTATTAGTATTTTGGGAGAGATTACAAATGAAAAATGTGTTTATAACGGGTTCAACCGAAAACACAGGCTTTGCTGTTGCAAGACATTTTGCATCACAAGGCTACAATGTTATTGTTTCAAGCAGAAACTTAGAAAAGGCTCAGGAAACTGCAAAGAAATTATCGCAGGAATTCGGCACAGACTGTATGGGTGTTCAGCTTGACCTTTTAAATGTAGCTGACATTCAGAGAGTTTTTGATGAAATCGAAAACAAATACGGCTCGCTTTCGGTTTTCGTTGCAAACAGTGCAAATTTGGGCATTGGAAACTATTGTCTTGATACAACGCCCGAAATTTTTGATTCAATTATGGATGTAAACGCAAAAGGTACATTCTTCTGCTGTCAGGCTGCGGCAAAGATTATGATGAAAAACGGCGGCGGAAACATTGTGACAATAGGCTCTGTTCAGTCAAAGGGCGGTGTCCCCGGAAGATGCATTTATTCAATGTCAAAAGCGGCAATGTCGGCAATGGTAAAGAATATGGCATATGAATTCGGACAGTATGGCATTCGGGTAAACAACATTGTTGCAGGTGCTATTCACTCAACAAGATGGGACGGACTATCTGACGAGGAAATTGCAAACAGACGCTCAAAGTATCCTGTCGGAAAAGAATCATCAGAGCAGGATATTGCAAATGCGGTATATTTTCTTGCCTCGGATATGTCGGCAACCGTTACGGGAACAGACCTTGTTGTTGACTCAGGTCTTCTCTCTTGTCTTACACCTTATTCAAAAATTGAAAACTAAATTTCAGGGAGGATACATAAATGAAAATTACAGACATCAAAACCTACATAATGGATGCGTTCCGCACAAACTGGACTTTTGTCAAAGTTGAAACCGACGAAGGTCTTTACGGCTGGGGCGAGGCATCACTCGGAACTCAGGAAATGGCACTCACAGGATGCGTTGAAGACTTAAAGCGTCTTATCGTTGGCAGAAATCCCCTTGAAATTGAAAAAATGAGATTTGAAGTTTACCGTGATATTTACTGGAAGGGCGGCCCTGTTTTAATGAGCGCAATCAGTGGTATCGAAATGGCTCTCTGGGATATTATGGGTAAATACTTCAACACTCCCTGCTACACATTCTTTGGCGGAAAAGTAAGAGATGAAGTTAAAATGTATGCAAACGGCTGGTTCTCAGGCTCGAGAACTCCCGAACAGTTTGCTCTTAAAGCAAAGGAAACAGTTGACCTTGGCGTAAAGGCTCTCAAGTGGGATCCCTTTGGAAAATCACATATGACAATCACAAAGGAGGATTTGGGGAAGGCTGTTGAAATTGTCGGAAGCGTAAGAGAGGCAGTTGGCCCGAATGTTGAACTTCTTATCGAATGTCACGGAAGATTCAACCCCTACACTGCAATTGAAATTTCAAGAGAACTTGCACCCTTTAAGCCTATGCTTATGGAAGAGCCCTGTCCGCCCGATAACATTGAGGCAATTGCAAAGGTTAAGGAAAAGTCACTTGTTCCGATTTCTGCAGGTGAAAGAGTTTATACAATTTACGGCTTTGAAGATTTGTTCTCAAAGAATGCAGTTGATATTGCACAGCCCGATATGTTCCACACAGGCGGTATGATGGAATGCAAAAAAATTGCGGCAATGGCAGAAGCAAAGCACATTCCCGTATCCTTCCACAACCCGTCAGGTCCTATTTCAAATGCGGCACTTTTACAGGTTGCAGCGGCAACACCCAATTTCCTTATCCACGAAATTATGATTAACGACGGCTCATTCAGAAAGTCAATCACAACAGAAGAAGTTATCTTTAACGACGGCTTTATAAAGATTAACGACAAGGTTGGACTTGGTATTGATGTAAATGTGGAAGAAGTTGAAAAGCGTCCTTACAGACCTATAAATCTTCGTCACTATACAGGAACTCTTACCGATATAAGACCCAAAGACGACACAGTATTCTACTTCAAGGGTATAGGTGATAACAAATGACAAACCTTGAATTTTTAAAAAAGCACAAGTTTGCGGTAATTTACCGCCATATTGCACCACAGTATACAAAAGATGCAACAAAGGCACTTTTTGACGCAGGGGTTAGAATATTTGAAATAACCTTCAATCCTTCAAGCAAAACAACAATCGAAGATACTACAAAAATCATACGCGACATTTATGAAATGTACGGTAACGAAGTCTCTGTGGGTGCTGGAACTGTTATAAATATGGACTTTGCAAAGGCGGCATTTAAGGCGGGTGCAAAATTCATTGTTTCACCCTGCACAAACAAAAAAATTGTAAAGTACACCAAAAAAGTGGGTATGCTTTCAATTCCCGGTGCATATACACCCACTGAAATTATGGATGCTTATGAAATGGGCGCGGATATTGTAAAAATATTCCCCGTAACTGCAGACCAGATAGGTTATCTTAAAAATGTAACCGGTCCCCTCTCGCACATTCCGTTTTTGCCGACTGGCGGTATAAATCCGAACACCATTGCAGACTTTCTTGCAACCGGTGCAGTTGCAGTTGCAGCGGGTGCTACAATTATAACAAAAGACCTTTGCGAAAAGGGTGATTTTGAAACCATTTACCAAAATGCAAAAAATCATCTCAACAACATAAAATAAATTTTTTTCACCGCCGAAAACGGCGGTGATTTTTTTGCTTAATTTACACAATATTCACCAAATTTTATTTAGTTGTTGTAAACTAAAGTTGCAGGATTTTTTAAATCGGAGGTAATATTCATGAGTTTTGAAAAATGCTTTAATTTTTATTCGAAAGAATATGGAACTACCATAAGAAAAGGTCAGACAGCCACCTTTGTTGCAAGTGGAAAAGACCTTGATTTATCAAAGGAACACAAGCTTTTTGTGACAGGTGACACAAAGCTTTTCTTCCATTTTAAAACCGAGCCTGACTATCCTCAAAAATATCACTGCATCGAGGATGCTCTTGACCCGGACAATGCATACAAATCGCAGTATTGTCTGAACTTATCAGAAAAGGCTCCCGAAAAACTTATAAAGAGAATTTACAAGAGAATAAACTGGCCTCCGAAGTTATCCTTTCTCACAATGAAACCCACACCGTCACAATTTGATTTTGGAATTTTCGCAAAAGCGGAAAATCTAAAATTTGAGCCTGACGGATATTTTAGAATCGCCCTTGATATAAGATACAAAAAAGAGGGTGTATCTCCCCTTTTTGCCGGCGACGAACCTGACGAAAGAATTGAAATCGACTTTAAAGAAGGCACATATGACTGGGACTTTATTGGCCAGAAAGTAAATATTGACCCTGAAAAGTGTGCAATGTGCGGATACTGGATTGAAGCCTTTAACTATTCGGGAAAGATTTATATTGAAAGCCCCATTCTGTCGGGCAACGGCAAAAACACTGTCCCTGAATTTTCAACTCCCGCAACAGACAGAGCCGCATTTGACTGGACAAGCCAGAACATTTCAAAAAAAGAATGGCCTGAATTTAAAGTTCAAATAAACGGCAAAGAAATTTTTGACGGAAAAGTTTTTGAAAGATGTCACACGGGCAGTGAGTGGAGTATAATAATTCCGCAGGGCATTCTCACAAACAGCGACAACAAAATTGAAATTACATACACATCGGACTATCACGACGTTATCCCCTACTCTTTCCACGAACTTTATTTTATTGAAAGAGATTTTTTGGACTTTGAAGTTGTGGCAGTAACTCCCTCGGGAGCTGTGGGCAGCACTTTGCCTGTTCTTATAAAGACAAGAAAAGACAACCTTAATGTAAAATTCTCCTGCCCGTCAGGAAAACTTTCGTGGAATGATTCCTATACTTTTGAAAAAGCAGGACTTTATGGAATTCAACTTTGTGTAAATGATACAGGAAACAATGCCCAATTTTCCTTTGAATATGACGGCAAGAAAGTGCCTTGTGTTTGCGAGCACCTTTGTATAAGAGAAAACGACGATGTTATTGTGGGCACAGGCGATATGATTTACATTCACCAGGACAAAGAAAGTTTTGAAGAATTTTTGTGCTGGTATTTATCAAACAATGTCGGGAATCTTGTGACAATGCGTCCCACATACCGCTGGAGCGGAACAAAGGTGTTTGAAAAAGAATTATGGCGTGATTTTGCAAGAGTTTTAAATGAGCTTGGTATTAAATATTCTCTTATGGTTGACGGAAGAGAACTTCCGGGTATGGACTGCAATGCGCCTGATGACGTTATCGGCGGAAAAGGATTTCTTGGCAGACAGATGCACGAGAGAGACGGTGCGGTGTTCTACTGGTCGCCGCAGGTTGTAACTTCCCCCGACCAGCAGCAGTTTATTGATATGGGACACAGAATTTACCGTGAAAATCCCGAGTTTTCTCATCCCGAGCGCGCGGCGAAATCCTATATTTACAAAGATAACAAAGTTTGCCGTTACATAGAAAACGATGTAAAAGAAGATTACAAAGTTGCCTATGAATACGGAGTTCAAAGAACCAATGTTTTAAGAGACAAAGCTACCCGTCACACAGGTCCCACATGTATGTTCAGATCCTTCATTGACGGCGGATATAATACCATCGGTGCAGAAACGCTTTACATTTCAACAGAGCCTGCGTGTGCATTTATGAGAGGCGTTTCGGGCATGACCAAAATGCCGTACACCGTACATCACGCACTTCAATGGGGTTCTGCTCCTCACGACAGACCTGACCATATGCAAAGATACAGACTTTCGCTTTATGTTTCATATATGCAGGGAGTGGGCGAAATTAACACCGAAGAAGGTCTGTGGCGCATGGAAGAAAGTTTTTCAAAATACCACAGATTTACACCTTGTCTGAATGGCCACATAAAAGAAAACGCAGACTTTTACAAATACATACTTTCTCACTCAAGAAAGGGCACTTTCTTCTCACCAATCGCCTTTATCAGCGGAAGATATGACGGCTGGCTCAACTTTGGAGGCGGAAAAGTGGGCGGACTTCCGAAGGTTGTAAACGGTGAGGCTGAAAACACATGGAACGAGTGCATAAAGCTCTTTTATCCCATGTCAAAACCCTCGGACTGTCTTATTTTCAAACATGTGGAAAACGATCAAAAACCCCTTGGATACTTTTCGGGAAATCCTCTTGGAAACATTGATGCTGTTCCCGTGACAGCACCGAAGGAAAACTTTGAAAAATACAAGCTTCTCTCTTTTGCAGGTTACCACTGTGCACAAAAAGAAGACTTTGAAAAGTTCAAAAAACTTTGCGAAAAAGGTTTGCACCTTGTTCTTT
>JAZSLO010000040.1:0-2762 GCA_045535415.1 Eubacteriales bacterium | reverse complement strand
CCTCCGACTTGTTTTCTTGCAATTTTATACTCATCATACGGCTGATAGTACGGACAACTCTTGTACTGACCTTTGAGGAAATATACCATTTCGTCCTCGTCAAGATTCATATTGCATTCGTAAAATTCGCCTTCTTCGTCCCAGTCGTAGTGAACACAATAGTCGCAGTTGCAACTCGTGGATTGCTTTTTTATCATAACGCCATCTCCTTTTAGAAAAGTTGTCTGTCAATTTCAATAACGCAAAAATAGTTTTTGCCGATTTGTTCTTTAACAAGTGTTTCAATTTTGCACTTTGCCTCGTCCTCGGATATTTTAGCATCAAAGGGGAGAACCGTGTCAAAAATAAGATTTGAATGCGATTCGCCTTTAACCATTCGAAAATCGTGGATTGATGCGTTTTGCCAGAGCGATGCTACAATTCCCGAAACCTTTTCCTTTAATAAAAGCGTAATTTCATCGTCCTCTGAAATTGGGTCCATATGGATTACGGCATTGCACCCGAGAGCCTTTGATAAATCTCTTTCAATGTTGTCAATTATATCGTGAACAAGAAGAAGGTCGGATTTGTCGGAAACCTCGGCATGAAGTGAAATCATAACGCGTCCCGGTCCGTAGTCGTGCACTACAAGGTCGTGAATCCCCATAACCTCGCTGTGAGATAAAACAATAGTGTGTATTTTTTCAACAAACTCGCCTGACGGCTTTTGACCGAGCAGGGGATTTATTGTTTCTTTGATTGATAAAACACCTGCTCTTATAATGAATAAGGAAACTATAAGACCGCAGTATCCGTCAATGTTGAAATTTGCAAAGTTTGATATAAACATTGAAATAAGAACAACAAGCGTTGCAACGCAGTCGGATACGGAGTCTATTGAAACAGCTTTCATTGCGGCAGAATGTATTTTCTTTGCATATTTTGCGTTGTAAAACGCCATATAAACTTTTATGAGAATGGAAATAATAAGAATTGTTATTGTAAGCGCAGAAAGAGTGGGCATATCTTCAGGGTGCAAAATTTTTGAAATTGAACTTTTCACAAGTTCAAAGCCCATAAAGATTATGAGAATTGAAACAAGAAGTCCCGATATGTATTCAAATCTTCCGTGCCCGAAGGGGTGGTCGGAGTCGGGCTTTTGCGACGCAAGACGAAAGCCAAAGAGCGTTATGATGGAAGAGCCTGCATCGGATAAATTGTTTATTGCATCAGCGGTTATGGCGATTGAGCCCGAGAGAAATCCCGCAATAAATTTTATGGCGCAAAGCACAAGATTTAAGAAAATCCCGACACTTCCGCAAAGAATACCGTATTTTTCTCTTATATTCGGACTTTCAAAGTCCTGGCTTTTAATAAAGATTTTTGAAAGAAACGCTATCAAAAGACTATTCCTCCTCAAAGTGTAAAAATTTTAAAACAAGCGCGCAAAATATTGACAAATAAGGCTTTTCTGTTATAATAATTAAAGTAATTAAAGGATGATGCCTCCATAGTTAAATGGATATAACAGCCCCCTCCTAAGGGGCAGTTGTGAGTTCGATTCTCGCTGGGGGTGCCAGATAAAGACAGAGCATTTTGCTTTGTCTTTATTTTTTTGCCTTCGCCTCGGACAAAAGCTTCTGCTTTATATCGTAAAGCGGTTTTGAAAGGTCAACATAGTATTTGTGGGGATTTTCAAATCTCTTTACTTCGTCCCAGAGGCAGTCAATCTCTTTTGCACAATATTCGCGTATATCTTTAATATCGGGACTTTGGTAAACGCACTCGCCGTTTTTAAAAATCGGCACAAGAAGCTGCCTTGCCGTGTAATTTGTAATAGTCTTTGTCTTCCAGACTGCATTTTCGTCAAATATGGTTCTGTCAGAATTTTCGTCAATAACCTCGTCAAAAAGACAAATTTCGTCGGCAATGGCTTTGCCCGTCTCTTTATCGTAATATCTTATAACCTTTTTAAAGTGAGGATTTGTGATTTTCGCAGTATTCTCGCTTATTTTTATTTTCGGAATTATATTTCCGTTTTCGTCTTCAACAGCGCAAAGCTTGTAAACACCGCCGAAAACGGGATCTGATTTTGCAGTTATAAGTCTTTCGCCAACACCAAAGGCATCAATGCAGGCGCCCTGCGATATAAGGTCGCGGATAAGGTATTCGTCAAGCGCATTTGATGCGATTATTCTGCAATTTGAAAGTCCCGCATCATCAAACATTTTTCGAGCCTTTTTTGAAAGATACGCAATATCTCCCGAATCAAGTCTTATGGAGGGATTTTTGATACCCAGTTCCTTAAATACTTTTATTGCATCGGGAATGCCCATGTTTAAAGTGTCGTATGTGTCAACAAGAAGTGTGGGACTTTGAGGATAAAGTTTGCAGTATGTGTAAAAAGCCTCGTATTGCGTGTCAAACATCTGCACCCACGAATGCGCCATTGTACCCGAGGCGGGAATGCCGTAAATTTCGTCTGACAAAACGCAAGCTGTTCCGGCCGCACCTCCGATATATGCGCTTCTTGCTCCCAAAACCGCAGCATCAGCGCCTTGCGCACGCCTTGAGCCAAATTCCATAACGGCTCTGCCTTTTGCAGCCTGGCAAATTCTTGCGGATTTTGTTGTGATGAGGCTTTGGTGGTTTATGCAGAGAAGAATGTAGGTTTCAATAAGCTGCGCCTCAATAGCAGGCGCTCTTACTGTAAGAATAGGCTCGCCGGGGAATATAGGTGTTCCTTCGGGGACTGCATAAATATCGCCCGTAAATTTAAAATG
>JAZSLO010000214.1:0-15708 GCA_045535415.1 Eubacteriales bacterium | reverse complement strand
AAATTTTGTCTTCCTAAGACCGCTTGGCCTCCGACTTGATTGTATGAAAAAGTTTATAGGCTTTTGCCTGCTTTTAACACTCATTTTGTCATTTGCAATAGTTTCCGTAAGTGCGGAAAATGTAATTGCACACAAATGGGATTTTACAAACGGCAAGGATAATTGCGGTTTTAACTACAGCGGAAACCATTCATCTACAACCTTCTCGTCAGAAGGTATGGATGTTATTCTTACCGGCGTAAAGTTCCCCGGTTCAACAACTGTCGACAAAGTCAAGGTTTCGGAAACAACTCTTGACGGTAAAAATGTTTACAAGATTGCAAAGGACTACGGAAGTTTGACTTCAACAGATATTTCATCAAAAAAAGTGTCTTTTGATGATTACAAGTATCTTTGCATAAAGGCAAAGACTGACGTTCCCGGTGATTATCTGCTTAAACTTTACTATGACTTTACCGGTGATAGTATCGGATTTGACGAAAGTGTTGTTCAGTATACAACATTGAGCCTTACAAGAGATTATAAGGTTTTCATTGTTGACCTTACCTCTATGGCAAGCAGATTCCCCGGTCAGGATTTTTCAAAAATGATGTTTGCGATTCACACTGCTGTTTCTGAAATTTCAAACGAATTGAAACTCTACGATGTTGACGCAGACGGCGTATATGATTCTGCAGACGGCGATTACTACTACTCCGAAACCCCCATACAGTATTCAGAGAGAAAGAATATGGAGATAAAGGAAATGTATCTTGCAAATTATGACCCCAACGGAGTTACAATAAAGCTTTCTGCTTCTTCAAACACAATAACAACAGAAGGCGGAACAGTAACGCTGTCAACAACACTCTCATCTGAAGCCGGAATTACTGACTCGACAGTTATGTTCACTTCCGACGACCCGGACATTGCGGTTGTAAGCAATAACGGTGACGGCACAGCAACTGTTGTCGGTGTTGGAAACGGAAAAGTTAAAATCACAGCACAGAGCAATCAGGACAAGAACGCAACAGACAGCGTTGAAATAACTGTTTCAGGACAGAGAAAAAAGGCTTCCTCATATGAATTCAGACTTTTGTCTATCGGTAACTCATATCTTCGTCATCAGTACCACCCCAACTATTCCATCTGGCTTCCCTACGGCGAAGAACCAAGAGGTATGGCGGCATCAGCTTATGACAAAGACTACTATGCAAGACTTCAGTACTATCTCACAGACGGCTTTACAGCGACAATGAGCGCTCAGAGAATTGCAAACAACAGTCTTGAAATAGCATGGAAGCAGGGACTTGCCAACTCTTCTGACACCTCCGACCTTTCAGGCTGGAACAAGGAAATAAGCAAACAGGCAATATTGACTGCGTTTGAGCCTTATATTGAAGCATTCAATACACAAAATCCTAACCTTATAACAGTTCAGCTCGGTGAAAACCTTGCTTCTGCAAATGCAGATGTTGCAGACCTCTTTTATTCAACACTTTACAAAGCAATAGCTGACAACAAGCCCGAGGACTGTATAGTTGTTGCAATAACTGTTTTTGCAGACAACGAACAGGCAAAAGCGGCAAAGAAGTATGCGATTGAAAACGGCTTTTATGTAGCAGATATGTCAGATATCTCATCTTACAGCGTTCCAAACTGGTACGCAAACCCCTACCTTGCATACGAACAGTACATAGAATACAACGAGCTTCTGGGCGACGGAAGAGCTGATTTCCGTTCACATCCGGGCGACCTTGGAATGGATGAAATTGCAAAGCGTACATACGCTCAGTTCAAAAATGCAATTCCGCTTGAATTTACACCCGAGGTTGTATATCTCCCCGAAGCAATTACAATCATCGGTCCCGACACAGTAACTGCACAAAAAGCATTTTCCGCAAAAATTACACCTTCCGATGCAGTTGCAGATGTTGTATGGTCCGTGAGCGATGAAAGCATAGCTACAATAACTTCAACCGGCATGCTCACTCCCAAAAACAACGGAAAAGTTGTTATCACGGCTACAAGTGCTTTTGACTCGTCCGTTAAAGCTCAAAGAACAATAACAATCAAAGATCAGGCTGAATCATATAAGGTAACCTACAACAAGGGTTGTCTTGATGAAGTGACATCAATGCCCGAAAATGCCGAATTTGTAAGAGGACACTTTATTGTATCCGACCTTGTTCCCGTAAGAAAAGGCTACAAGTTTGTGGGCTGGACACTCAATCCCACAACTCCGAAAACTGTATACTCACTTTCTGTTTCCGGAAATGTAACACTTTATGCGGTTTGGGAATTTGCAGACAACTGGCAGTTCAATACAAACGACGACTTTGAAGGCATATCCCTTGGCGGATTCCATCAGAAAGTTTTCCTTGGAGAAGCAAGTGTTACATCCTATCAGGACGGTGTATCGGTATTCTCCAGTTCCTTGTCACTTGCAGACAAACTTTACAAGTCCTTCAAAGTAAAACTTAAGGTTTCAAGCCTTGAAGACACAAACAAGCTCAAACTCACAATAACTTCCACAAACGGAACTTATGAATTCTCAAAAGATATTCCCAATATGGATTACAACGAATATGTATTTGACTTATCAGGTGTTTCGGGAACAATAACAGGCTTTACGCTTGCACCCAGCATAAAGGACCTCACTCTTACTGTTGACTATATTGAATTTGTAAGAGCAAGTGCCCCCTCATATATAACAGTTCCGGCTTCTTCAACTGTTTACTTTGCAGACGGAACAGTAAGAATGTATAGCGAGGAAACACAAGTTGAAGTTCCTGTATACGCAGGATACATAGTTGTAAACACAAACTTCAACGAAAGCCAGACCATTTACCTTGTTTCCGACAAAGGTGCTGTATCTTTGGCACCCTCACTTTCCGATGCACTCTTCAACACAGGAAAAACAAGTATGCGCTCACCTGCAGACGCATCAGACGAAAAACAGGGAATGAGATTCCTTTCAACTATTTTCGATGAAGCGGCAGCGCTTGATAAGGTAGTGGAATTTGGCTATATGGTAACTGCCGAATCAAAGAAAATGAACTTTGCTGAGGGTTACATTCTCAACAAAGAACTTGTTGATGAAGGCAGAGCAAAAATGACTGTTGCAAGAAGCAAGACTGAAGATATAAGCATTATCTACGGTCACGATGTAAATGCAGAAACAACTCTCTTTACAACTGTTGTTTACGGTATGCCCAAGACCTATGAAGGCTACACCACCATTATCGCATCAAGACCTTACTTAAAACTTTCCGATGGCACCTACATTTACGGTGAAGTTTTAAGAAAGACGGTTTATGAAGTTGCAAAGGCTATAAAAGATGCCGGCGGCACTGATTACACAAATAACAAAGCATATATTGACAGTATTATAGAAACTGTTGAAGAAAACAAAACCGGCGATACATTTACAGATGTTGGCGGACTTTTGGGATAACAAAACAATATGAAAAAGCGGTCGCAAGACCGCTTTTTTGTTTTAGTACGAAATTCTCATAAAGTAAGTTCTGGGGTATGAGCAAAGAGGACATCTCGCAGGAACGCTGGTTCCTCTCACCTGGTATCCGCAGTTTAAACACTGCCATACAGTATCTCCGTTGCCCTCATAGTAAGAACCGGTTTCAAAGCCCGAAAGCGAATTTTCAAATTCCTTTTTATGATTTGCCTCAACGCTTGCGGCAAGCATAAATTTATCTGCAATTTCATTAAAGCCTTCATCTCTTGCAACTCTTGCCATTTCAAGATACATATTCTCGCTTTCATCCGCCTCGCCGGAAATGGCGTATTCAAGATTATCCGCCGTATTGCCCACTTCACCGAGGTACGAAAGCCAGAGTTCTGCGTGCTCCATTTCGTTTTCGGCAGTATTGTCAAAGAGTCTTCTCTGAACGGGATAACCCTCGTCACCTGCTTTGAGCGCATAAATTTTATACTTTGTATAAGCCTTTGATTCGCCCTCAAAAGCGTCCATAAGATTCTGCTCGGTTCTTGTGCCGTATAAACCTGACATTGTGTTTGAATTTATGTTATTTGTATTACTATCCATATTTAAATCCTTTCCGAAGACAAAGCGTCTTCGGTTTATATTATGCCGTAAAAATTTTGTCTGTTAATGTCCCTATCTTTCAAAATAGTTTGAAAAGAGGTGCATTTTGTGTTGCAAAGAGGGAAAAATTGTGGTATACTTATAAATAATTATGGCTTTGTGCTTTTTGAGGTGGGAAAATGGCAGAAATTATAAGTCTTGACAGACAGGAATATGACTACTTTGTGCTTGAATACAAATACGAGACCACATCTCACTATGTTGTAAAAGCTGAGTCTTCAAAAGAAAAAATGAGTCTTGAACTTGTGCGCGAGGACTATGAAAAGCCGAGAGTGTTTGAAAATTGCGATACGCTTTTTCAGCCATACTGGACTTGCCCCGAGGCATATGCCATCAAAGACGACGACGGAAATCTGTGCGGATTTATTGAATTTGATTTTGAGGACTGGAACTCGAGAATGAGAATGACTCAGCTTCTTGTTCCCGAAAAGTACAGAAAAAAAGGGTACGGCAAAAAACTTATGGATTTTGCAAAACAAATTGCCCGCGAAAGAGATTATCGAATAATAGTCCTTGAAACGCAAAATACAAATACACCGGTGATTGATTTTTATATGTCGCAAGGATTCGAGTTTTGCGGCGGAAACATATATTTTTATTCAAACGAAGATATAAACGATGACGAGGTTATGCTTGAAATGGCATACCTTGTGTAACATAAACCGAAAGGAAAAACAAAAATGGACACAACAAAACTTTTAGAACTTTCAAAAGTAATATTCCCCGACCTGAATGATGCGGATACAATAGAATCTCTTGAAGAATTGTTCCCCCAGAGAAATCTTCCAGAGGGCGCAAGAGTTACAAGAATGGCGCCGAGCCCTACGGGTTTTATGCACATAGGAAACCTTTACGGAGCTCTTGCAGATGAGAGAATAGCACACACAAGCGGCGGAACTTTTATTCTTCGTATTGAAGACACAGACGACAAGCGTGAAGTTCCGGGTGCTGTTGAAAAAATTATAAAATATCTGTCAAAATTCGGCGTTGAATTTGACGAGGGTGCAACAAAAGACGGCGACAACGGTGCATACGGCCCTTACAGACAGAGAATGAGAGCAAAGTATTATCATATAGTTGCAAGAAAGCTCCTTCTTGACGGCAGAGCATATCCTTGTTTCTGCACAGAGGACGAGCTTAAAGAGGCTCACGAAAAGCAGGAGGCTGCAAAGGAAAACTTCGGCTACTACGGAAAATGGGCAAAGCACAGAGATATGGATATTGACGAGGCTATCGCAAAGATTAAAAACGGCGAATCCTATGTTTTAAGATTCAGATCTATGGGCGATTCCTCAAAGAAAATCGAATTCAAGGATTCAATAAGAGGAAAACTCTCTTTCCCTGAAAATGATCAGGATTTTGTTCTTCTCAAGTCCGACGGAATTCCGACATACCACTTTGCACACGTTGTTGACGACCACTTTATGAGAACAACAGACGTTGTAAGAGGCGAAGAATGGCTGTCAACTCTCCCTTGGCACTTTGAACTTTGGCTTGCGTGCGGATTTAAACTTCCGAGATTCAACCACACAGCCCAGGTTATGAAACTTGACGAGGAAACAGGCGCAAAGAGAAAAATGTCAAAGAGAAAAGACCCCGAAAGTTCTCTTGAATTTTACTTTGAAAAGGGATATCCTGCTGCAAGTGTTATAGAATATCTTATGACTCTTCTCAATTCAAATTACGAGCAGTGGAGAATGGCAAACAAGGATGCGTCCTACCGTGATTTTGAATTCAAGGCATCAAAGATGGGTATTAGCGGAGCTATGTTCGACCTTGCAAAATTCAACGATGTTTCAAAGAATATGATTTCGCTTATGAGTGCCGACGAAGTTTATGAACTTGTCTGCGACTGGGCTAAGGAATATGACCAGCAGCTTTACTCGCTTATGACAAGAAACCCTGAATACACAAAGAGTTTCCTCTCAATCGGAAGAGGCGGCAAAAAGCCGAGAAAAGACTTCTCTTGCTGGAGCGAAATTAAAGAACACATTTCCTACTACTTTGACGAACTTTTCAAGATTCAGGAAAGTTATCCCGAATGTATGAGCGCTGATGATGTTAAAAACATTCTCTGCGATTATGCCGAAATTTACAGTGAAAACGATGACAACAACGCTTGGTTTGAAAAAATCAAGGGCATTTGCGACAAATACGGATACGCTTCCGATATGAAAGCTTATAAAGAAAATCCCGATGCTTTCAAGGGAAGCATTACCGATGTTTCAACTGCAATAAGAGTCGCCGTTACAGGCAGACAGAATTCTCCCGACCTTTATTCTATAATGCAGGTTCTTGGCAAAGACACAGTCATAGCAAGAATCAAAAATGCTGCAAAATAAATTTCTTTAAGAGGTAAATCTGGAATGGATACAAACGAAACAAAAAGTACTAATTTCATACACAAGATTATTGACGAGGACATAGAAAACGGCCTTTCTGCGAGAATTCACACCCGTTTTCCGCCCGAACCAAACGGATATCTTCATATAGGTCACACAAAGGCAATTTGGATTGGCTATTCGACCGCTAAAAAATACAATGGCCTTTTCAATCTTCGTTTTGACGACACAAACCCGTCAAAAGAGGGTGACGAATTTGTTCAGGCAATAAAAAATGACCTTGCATGGCTTGGCGTTGAGCCTGACAACATTTGCTTTGGCTCTGACTATTTTGACAAGTGCTACGAATTTGCCGTAAAGCTTATAAAAGACGGCAAGGCTTTCGTGTGCGATTTGACAAAAGAGGAAATTGAAAAGTACAGAGGAACTCTCACTTCCCCCGGAACAGAAAGCCCGTACAGAAACAGAAGTGTTGAAGAAAATCTCGACCTTTTTGAAAGAATGAAATACGGCGAATTTGCGGACGGAACAAAAACACTCCGTGCAAAAATCGATATGAAATCGCCTAACATCAATATGCGTGACCCTGTTATTTACAGAATACTTCGCGCACATCACCACAGAACAGGCGACAAGTGGTGCATATATCCTCTTTATGACTACGCTCATCCTATTCAGGATGCTATGGAGGGCATTACTCATTCACTTTGCGATGTGGAATTTGAAAACCACAGACCGCTTTACGACTGGGTTGTAAACAATATTGGATTTGAACTTCCTCCCAAGCAGCGTGAATTTGCAAAGCTCAATATCACATACACAAAAATCGGAAAGAGATATTCAAAGGCTCTTATCGAACAGGGCATCGCTGACGGCTGGGATGACCCGAGACTTCCTACACTCTGCGCTCTCAGACGCCGTGGATTTTCACCCGAAGCGCTCTTCAATTTTGTAAGCATGTCTGGTATTTCAAAGGCAATGTCACTTTGCGATTACGGACTTTTAGAGCATTGTATGAGAGAAGAACTCAACGCAAAGGCTACAAGAAAAATGGCAGTTCTTGACCCTATCGAAGTTGAAATTACAAACTTTGAAGAAGACAGGGTTGAATATTTTGACGTTTCAAATAATCCCACAGATGAATCTGCTGGAACAAGAAAAGTTCCTTTCACAAAGCATCTTTACATTGAAAGAGAAGACTTTTCGGACAACCCTCCACCAAAGTATCAGAGATTAAAGAAAGACTGTGAAGTGCGCTTTATGAGTGCATATGTTGTAAAGTGCAACGATGTAATTTACGACGAAAACGGAAATGTTCAAAAGCTTCTCTGTACAGTTGACCCCGAAACTGCAGGCAAGAATCCGCCTGACGGAAGAAAAATAAAGGGTACAATTCACTGGGTAAGCCGTGATTTCGCAAAGGACTATGAAGTAAGACTTTATAACAATCTCTTCACTTGCGAAGATACAGTTGTTGTAAATATGGAAAACTTCAAGGAATACCTCAATCCCGAATCACTCATTGTTATGAAGAATGCGAAAGTTGAAAAATCTATTGAAGACGCAAAGCCGGGAGAAAAATTCCAGTTTGTAAGAAACGGATATTTCTGCGTTGATATTCATAACGATAAGGTTATAAACAGAATTGTAACGCTTAAAGATAGTTTTAAGCCCAAGCAGTAAAAAACAAATAGTAAAAAGGCATCGCAAATGCGATGCCTTTTTTGTTTGTTTTGTCAAGCTTTTACAAAAGCTTGCAGTTCCAAGGCAGAGCCTTGGTCGCTCTCCGCAGAGAGCGAAATCCCTTGCCTTCATAAAGCGCAGGAAAGGTGAATTTTTGCCGAATGGCAAAAAGAGGAGAACCCTCGCCGGGGGTTCTCCTTTATAAACATTTTGTTTCTTAAATCCTTCTGCGCCGACGGTCTTTATGCCCGTCGGCGTTTATTCGTACTTTTCGACTCGACGAAAAGTACCAAAAGTCGCCTGCAAGGGAAAGCATCCCCTTGCAGACAATCCCCTCTGTTGCGCTGACTTTTTTGCACAAAGCACACAAGCGAAAATAAATTTGCAAGTGCAAAAGTGCTTGTGCAAAAAAGATCAATGCGCCCTTAATAGAAAATTTCACATCTCAATAAAGTAAAAGTGGTCTTGATAGCAAAATTGCTCGTCGGCTGGCGTTTTTTGATTTAAGCGGATTTGAAATTTTAAATTTGCGAGAAATAACAAATGCTTACAATCAAAAAATGCGTTGAGACGAGCCGGGGTGTGTCCGCGAGGGGCAGAGCACCTTGCGGCACTCTTTTGGTGCTTTTCTTGTGTAAGAAAAGCACGGACACACGGCGGCGAAGTCTAAACGACCGCCGCAGTATGATAAAGAAAGGCGGTCGGACTTTGAGCCGACCGCCGAAAAAGAATCAATTTAAAATTATTCAGTTTTGTGCCACAAAATGCGTTCCGACTTCTTTGCCGTCGAGAATATCGTATATAAGATACGGATTATCCCCGATTGTTATATACATATCGCAACCTGCGTTTGTTGTTATTGTGGCCGCATCGAGTTTTGTCGCCATGCCGCCCGTGCCTCTTGATGTTCCGGCACCGCCTGCAAGCGAAATTATATTTTCATCAATTTTTTCAACTGTATGTATAAGTTTCGCATCAGGATTCTTATGCGGGTCTGCATCAAAAAGTCCCTCAATATCCGAGAGAATTATGAGTTTTGCCGCACCGCACATAACCGCAACAATTGCGGAAAGTGTATCATTATCACCAAAAACTTTCTTTGGCGATTCGATTTCCGTATGGCTTACCGAGTCGTTTTCATTGACAATCGGAATGATTCCGTTTTCAAGAAGTGCGGAAAATGTATTTCTTAGATTGTTTCTCTTATCCTCATGCTCAAAGTCTTCGCTTGTGAGAAGAATCTGCGCCGCCATATTTCCGTATTCCGAAAGTTCCTTGTCATATATGTGCATAAGTTCGCACTGACCAACTGCTGCTGCCGCCTGCTTCATTCGAAGTTCTTTTGGTCTTTCGGGAAGTCTCATTTTATTGACACCAACGGAAATTGCACCCGAGGACACAAGTATTACCTCATACCCCTGATTTCTAAGGTCTGAAAGAACTTTACATAGCTTATCAATGGTTCTTATATTAAGACTTCCGTTATCGTGGGTGAGCGTTGATGTGCCTACTTTTATAACGATTCTGTTATTCGATTTTTGCATATATTTCACCTTGCTTCCAGTTTAATTTCTTATTTGTCCTGTGCCTTTTACAACATATTTTTCACTTGTCAGAGCCTCAAGTCCCATAGGGCCTCTTGCGTGGAGCTTCTGTGTCGAAATGCCAATTTCCGCACCAAGTCCGAACTCTTCGCCGTCAGTAAATCTGGTTGACGCATTTACATACACCGCCGCCGCATCAACAAGGCTTGTAAACTTTGTTGCGTTATCGTCGTTTTGCGTGATTATTGCCTCGGAATGCATTGTTCCGTGCTGGTTTATATGTTCTATTGCCTCATTTACATCTTTAACAACTTTTACTGAAAGGATATAGTCATTGTACTCTGTATAAAAATCTTCCCCTGTTGCTTTGGCTATATCGGGCAGAATTTCTAAAGTCCTGTCGCATCCACGAAGCTGCACATTCTTTTCGCTCATCTTTTTCTGCATCATTGGAAGAAATTCTCTCGCGATTTTCTCATGCACAAGAACATTCTCGGCGGAATTGCAAACCGACGGTCTTTGCGCCCTTGCATTAAAGCAAATTTCATTTGCCATTGAAAGATTTGCACTCTCGTCAACAAACACATGGCAGTTGCCAGCGCCCGTCTCAATTACAGGAACAGTCGAGTTTTCAATAACGCTGTTTATAAGTCCCTTGCCACCCCTTGGTATAAGCACATCTATTTTGCCGTTTGCTTTCATAAGAAGTGCCGCTGTCTCTCTTGATGTGTCATGCAAAACCTGAACACAGTTTTTATCAAAACCGCAAATTTCAAGGGCATTTTGCAAAACTTTTTCAATTGCAACATTTGTATTTATTGCCTCGCTTCCGCCACGAAGTACAACAGCATTTCCCGTCTTTAAGCACAAAACTGCAGCATCCACCGTAACATTCGGTCTTGCCTCATAAATTATACCTATAACGCCTATCGGCACTTTGACTTTATCAATTACAAGTCCGTTTGGTCTTATATTCTGAGTCTTTTGCCCAACAGGATTTTCAAGTTTTTCGACCTTCAAAACACTCTCACTTATTGCCTTTATCCTGTCAAAATCAAGGCGCAGTCTGTCAAGCATTGAGTCGGACACACCTTTATTTTTAGCGTTTTCAAGGTCTTTTTTATTTTCGTTTATTATATTTTCAGCCGACTCGACAAGAGCCTTTGAAATTTCCCGCAGAAGTGCATTTTTTTCATCATTTGTCTTTTGCGACAGGCTTCTTGACGCGATTCTCGATGCGCCTAAAATTTCGTTTAAATTCATAAAGTTGCACCCTCGCTTTTACCTGAAATTATATCATAAAGCTGGTCGCAAGTATCTGCATAATAGTCGCAAACTTGATCACGAAAACCGTTTTTGCCGTGAAATCCCCAGGTTACACCTGCGCACTTAACACCTGCATTTCTTGCACTTTTTACATCGACATGGGAGTCGCCGACATAAAGAACCTTTTCCTTTTCTATTCCAAGAATTTCAAGGGGTATTTCGATACATTCCTTTGCAGGTTTTCTTGGCAAATCAAGACCCGAACCCGAGAGGTAAGAAAATGTATCCTCGCCGAAAAACTGCTTTGCAAGAATTTTCACATGTCTGTCGGGTTTATTGGAAACCACCGCCAGAGTATACCCCTCGCTTTTGAGTTTTTTAATGAGTTCCTGCATACCCTCATATGCTTTTGTCATATCGTCTACATGCTCATCGTAATTCTCAAGATATCTTGTAAATGCGCGCGTTACATATTCATCATCTTCCCTTACATTTTCAGGGAGTGCTCGTTTTATAAGCATAAAGGCGCCATCGTTTATGAAAGAGCGTGCCTCTTCCCTTGTGTGAAGAGGATGACCAAATTCTGCCATTGTAATGTTTATTACATTTTGTATATCGTCTATTGTGTCAAGTATTGTTCCGTCAAGGTCGAACATTATACAGTCAAATTTTCTTTGCATTTCAAAATCTCCGTATTAAAGCATATCAACAGGTTCGTTAAAGGAATCTGCACAGTTTTCGAGAAACCACGAAAGTTCGGGGCAATTTTCTGCCGCCTTATCCAAAAGAGCCTTTGTAGATACAAGTGCTTTTTCAAATTCCTTATTGCCGTTATAACATTCCTCACGGCACTTTAAATAAGCACAAAGTTTATCTGCCGCTTTTACTATGTTTTTCGTGCTCTCATCATCTTCAAAATCAAGAACTTCCTTATACTTTGGCGAGAGTTTTTCGGGAAGTTTCGACAAAATTTTGCCTATCGCCTGAGATTCTATCGCCTTATAACTGTCTCTCATTGTATCGTTAAAATATTTGACAGGAGTTGGCATATCGCCTGTATAAATCTCGCTCATATCGTGATAAAGAGCACAGAGAGCTATCTTTTTTGAGTCATAATTTTTGCCGAAATATTCATTTCCTATTTCACAAAGAGCATGCGAAAGCATTGCGCACTCTGCCGAGTGCTCAGTTAAATTTTCATACCGCAGATTTCTCATAAGTCCCCAGCGGTTTATATATTTCATTCTGAAAGCAAGTGCAAAAAATGTAAATTTTCCCATAACTTCGCCCTCCTGACAATAATACTCTCTAATCATAACACAATTTTATTTTAAAAACAATATTTTTATATCAAAAATCATTTTTTTTGTTGCGTAAATATACTTTTTCTGTTATAATACAAGTACATTTCAAGCGGAGGCTAATATGAAAAAGAAATTTGTTACTTTTGCTTTTACGTTTTTAATTTGCTTTTGTACTCTTTGCGGTTTTTGTTTTGCGCAGAGTGCCTTTTTTGAACCCGATGAAGAAACGGGCGAATACAATATAACTTACAGCGGAAAGACGGGAGAAATGTATCTATTGACAATTGTCAAAGGCGAAATTACAACTGTCGAGGGTCTTTCCCTTTCGGACGAAGACATAGTTTATATAAACCAGGCAACTGCAAAAAGTGACGGAACAGCGATATTTTCAGATATTCTTTTAAAGGATTCTTTCTCGGGCATTGGAACTGTCATTATCCGTGGAACTGACCTCCCATCACCTGTTATTATCGGGTATGTTGACAAAAAAGCGGAAGGTGCTTATACAATAACAGTTCCTGCAGACTCAAATGTTTATTTTGCAGACGGCTCGGTTATGGCATATGCTGAGGAAACGCAGATAAGCGTGCCCAAAACAAATGGATACATTGTAGTTAACACAGGTCTTAACACAAAGCACACAGTTTACTCGGTTACAGACGGCATTCCAACAGAAGACAAAGAACTTGCAGATGCACTTTTTAACACAGGAAAATCGAGTATCCGTTCGCCTGCAAATGCGTCTGATGAAAGACAGGGACTCAGATTTCTTTCGACAATCGCAGACGATGCGGCAGCACTTGACAGAGTTGTGGAATTTGGCTATATGGTAACTGCGGAAACTGCGAAAATGAATTTTTCCGAAGGTTACATTCTGAACAAGACACTTGTTGATGAAGGCAAGGCAAAAATGACGGTTGCAAGAAGCAAAGCCGATGATATAAGCATCATCTACGGTCACGATGTAAATGCAGAACTCACCCTCTTTACAACAGTTGTTTACGGAATGCCAAAGACCTATGAGGGTTATACAACAAACATTGTATCAAGACCCTACTACAAGCTCTCCGAAGGAACTTACATTTACGGCGAAGTTTCAAAGAGAACGCTTTATGATGTTGCAAAGGCAATAAAGAATGCCGAGGATAAGACAGATTATAATAACAACAAAGCGTATATTGATGAGATAATTTACACGGTTGAAACAACAATTGACGATTCTTTTACAGACGTCGAGGGTCTTCTTTCTAAAAGCAGTGAAAGAATTATCGCTTCTTCTACACCTGGTGTTGATACAAACGGTTACTACAGAAACTACTACACGATAATCAATCCCTTTACAGGCTGGAAAGAAACGGATATTCCCGGAAAAATACCTGCGAAAACAGTTGCCGAGATTCCCGCACCAATCGGTGTCGGTAGAATAGCAAAAGTTGTTGACGGATATGTTTTGGAAACCGGGTTTGACGATACACAGAGTGCAAATCTTACAGATGAAAATCAGCTTTTATGGATTAAATCATTTGACACACAAACAGGGGTTCTCGAAACAACAAGTGTGTTTGATGACTGGCACGATGCACAGGATGCAAAGACCGGTCTCTATAAGGTTACAGATAAAACATCGGTAATATCCGTAACATATACAAGTGCAGGTACATCTCTCTTCACTTGGGGTAGTACAAAACTTGTTGACACCGAAGATTTGGCATCAGACCTTAACAAATATAAATGCTACAATGACAAGATTGATGACGGAAACGGCTTGTACAAAACAGGCTATGCTATGTACAAAAAAGCATATGTCAATAAAGATGCATCCGGAAATGTCAATTATATAGTAATCCTTGTTCACGCTAATGAAAACCCGCTCAGACTTAAAACAAATAAATAATATAATTTTTACAAAAGCCGAAGAGAAATCTTCGGCTTTGTTTTTCGCCGCAGATACACCAAAAATGTAAAAAGTGTGAATTTGAGTGTTTTTTTCATTAAAATTTATAAAAGTTTCATAATATTCCTTAATTTTTGTTGTAAATGCGTATTTACTTTTGTCAAAAAAAGTGTTATTATATATGCATAGCTGTTAAAATTTTAACTCAGGAGGAATTATAAATGTCCAGAAGAAAGCTATCTATGGACGGTAACACTGCGGCGGCGCACGTTTCGTATGCCTTCACAGAAGTTTCCGCTATTTACCCTATCACTCCTTCAAGCCCTATGGCTGAAGTGACTGACACTTGGTCCGCAACTGATAAAAATATCTTTGGCGAACCCGCAAGAAATATTTTCGGCGAAAGAGTTAAGATGATTGAAATGGAATCCGAAGCAGGCGCTGCAGGTGCCGTTCACGGTTCTCTCGCATCAGGTGCTCTTACTACAACTTACACCGCATCTCAGGGTCTTCTTCTTATGATCCCTAATATGTACAAGATTGCCGGTGAACTTCTCCCCAATGTTATTCATGTTTCTGCTCGTTGCGTAGCTTCTCATGCACTTAACATTTTTGGAGACCATTCAGACGTATATGCATGCCGTCAGACAGGTTATGCTATGATGGCTGAATCCAACGTTCAGGAAATCATGGACCTTGGTGCTGTTGCTCACCTTGCAACAATCAAGGGCAGAGTTCCTTTCCTCAACTTCTTTGATGGTTTCAGAACTTCTCACGAAATCCAGAAGATCGAAGTTTGGGAAACAGAAGATCTTAAAGAAATGGTTGATATGGATGCAGTTAAGGCATTCAGAGATCGTTCTCTCAACCCCGAAAGCCCTGTTCTCAGAGGTTCCGCTCAGAACGGCGACATCTTCTTCCAGAACAGAGAAGCTTGTAACAAGTATTATAACGAACTTCCCGCAATCGTTGAAGAATATATGGACAAGGTTAATGCTAAGATCGGCACTAACTACAAGCTCTTCAACTACTACGGTGCTGCAGATGCTGACAGAGTAATCATTGCTATGGGTTCTGTATGTGACGTTTGCGAAGAAGTTATCGACTATATGAATGCAAACGGCGAAAAGGTTGGTCTTATCAAGGTAAGACTTTACAGACCTTTCGTTCCTGCAAAGCTTATCGAAGCAATCCCCGCAACTGTTAAGAGCATTGCTGTTCTTGACAGAACAAAGGAACCCGGCTCACAGGGTGAACCTTTGTACCTTGATGTTGTAACAGCTCTTGCTACAACAGGAAAGACAGACATCAAGGTTGTTGGCGGTAGATACGGTCTTGGTTCTAAGGACACAGCTCCCGCATCAATCTTTGCAACATTCGAAAACCTTAAGAGTGCAAATCCCAAGAACAGCTTTACACTCTCTATCGTTGATGACGTTACAGGACTTTCACTCGACGAAAAGCCCGCTCCCGACACAGCTCCCGAAGGCACAATCAGCTGCAAGTTCTGGGGTCTTGGCGGTGACGGTACTGTTGGTGCTAACAAGAACTCCATCAAGATTATCGGTGA
>JAZSLO010000108.1:0-4639 GCA_045535415.1 Eubacteriales bacterium | reverse complement strand
TGCGGGATTTACTTTACCGTTTTTCATTGGAGGTGTAACCATTACAACTTCTTTGCATCCTGCAATTTTTGCAGGAACAGAGTCCATAAGAACAGTTGAAGGGTATGCAGCACTTCCGCCGGGAACATAAATTCCCGCCTTGTCAACGGGGATAACCTTTTGTCCCATAACAATGCCGTTTTCGTCGTTTATAATAAAACTGTTTCTCTTTTGCTTTTCGTGGAATTTGTAAATGTTGGCATAAGCTCTTTTTAAAATTTCAAGAAATTCAGGTTCAACAAGAGTCAGAGCCTCGTCAATTTCCTCTTTTGAAACTAAAAGGGAAGAGAGGTGTGCGCCGTCAAACTTTTCGCAGTAGCCGAGAACTGCTTTGTCGCCGTTCGATTTTACATTTTCAATGATATTGGAAACAATTTTTTCAACATCGACCTTTGGCACAACTCTTGCAAAGATGTCTTTGTTTTCAACTTTTCCGTATTCAAGTATCTTTATCATTTGTTATCCTCCAGAATTTTAGAAAAACCTTCGAGAACTCTTTCGATTTTCTGATTTTTGAATTTAAAACTTGATTTGTTTGCAATAAGTCTTGCGCTTATTGGAAGAAAACTTTCAACAACTTCAAGATTGTTTTCTTTCAAAGTTGTTCCCGTTTCAACAATGTCGACAATAACATCCGACAAATCAAGTATGGGCGCAATTTCAATAGAGCCGTTAAGGTGGATTATATCAATGTCTCTGCCTTTTGAGGCATAAAAGTTTTTAGTGATGTTGGAAAATTTTGTGGCAACACGCAAAGTCTTTTGAGGATTATCTTCAAATCCTTTTTTTGCCGCAACACACATTTTGCATTTTCCCATATCAAGATCACAAAGTTCATATACATCAGGGGAGTATTCAAGAAGGATGTCTTTTCCCGCAACACCGATATCCGCTGCACCTCTTTCAACATATATTGCACAGTCAGACGGCTTTACCCAGAAATATCTTATACCTTTTTCTTTGTTTTCAAATATAAGTTTTCTTGAATTTTCCTTTATTGCAGGACACTCAAAGCCTGCTTTTTCAAACATATCATACACTTTTTCCCCAAGTCTACCTTTAGGAAGTGCAACATTCAGCATATCACTCAAAGCGCCTGTTCTCCTTTACTTGTAATTTTAAGAATTTGTCTGTATTTTAACTTGTCGGGCGTATTTTTTTGCACTATAACGCTTTTGCCCTCATTGTTAAGTTTTGAAACTGTTTTGTTGATATCACAAATGTCTGCTGTATCATCATATATCAAAAGTGTGTCAACATCAAATTCTTTTGCGTCATCCGACAGTCTTTCAAGTAAATCAAGGTATACTGCAAAACCAAGAGCCGATGACTTCTTTCCCATCTTCTTCATAAGTTTATCATACTGGCCGCCCGAGAGAATACCCGTAGCAATACCATCAATAAAACCTTTGAAAACAATACCGCTGTAATAGTTCATATCGTTGATAACCGAAAAATCAATTCTGATTTTTCCGTCAAATCCGCATTTTGAAAGATTGTTTACAACATTTGAAAGTGAGTCAATAGCATTTTTATTATTATCATTCTTCATATCAAGAAGCACAGGCAACACTTTTTCAGGCTCGCCGTAAGTGGAAACGAGTTTTACAAGGTTATCACTTTTCACACCCTCATCTTTGCAAATCTGCGAGAGCTCGTGAATGTTTTTTTCGCCGATGCACTTAATAATTGCACTTTTTGAGGATTCCGAGAGGGAAAGTGCATCCATTTCGGCAGAAATAATTCCAAGATGCGAAATGTCAAGCACAAATTTTTCACTTATGCTCTCAAGACTCTTTGCCGCAAGAAGCAAAACTTCAAATGTTGCAAAGTCGTCTATGTTTCCTATACATTCAAGTCCAACCTGCATTATTTCCTTAAACGAACTTGCGCCTTTTGGAACTCTGTATACGTTTTCGTTATAATACAGTTTCTGCACATACTCGGGAGTGTCTGGCGTATTTTTTATAATAGACAAAGTAACGTCTGGCTTTAAAGCCATAAACTTTCCGTCAGTATCAGTGAAAGTTATTATGTTATCGGAAATAAGAAAGTCCTTGTTTCTTACATAATAATCATATTGCTCGAATTTACTCATAGTATATCTTGAATATCCGCTTTTTTCGTAAATCGATCGCATTTTGAATATAGCTTTTTCGTCCTGCTTTAATACCGATGTATCTATTGTCATTTGTGCGATTCCTCCCGTTAGAAAATATGCTTGATTGCTTTGCTTTTTATATATGCGCCGCCCCGTCTTAAAGTGCCTTTAAGACGCGGTGCTTTTTCTCTTTTTTACAATAGCACGCTTTAGCGCGTTAAAATGATAACACATTAAAAAGAAAAAGTCAATAGTAAATAAGCAAAAAAAGAGAAAAAACATAAAACAAATCAAAAAAATTTTTGATTTGTTTTTGGGGGCGGCGCAAAAGTCACATATATATCCAATAATATAGTATTATAATAAATAAAATAAGAAGAATTAAAAATATTGTGTAAAAATTTGATAAAGAGAAACAAAAAAAGACAAAAATCGACAAAAATAGCAATATAGAACTCTAAAAAGTAAAAAAATGAATAAAATATAGGATGCTTGATATATAAAAGTATTGACAAAGAGGAGACAAAATTGTATAATGACTCTGTATATTGGCATTTCTGTACGATAGAGGTGAAAAATTGAAAAAATTACTTAAAATACTGGGATTTTTTCTGTTTACAATTGTTGTAATTTTAGCTTTGATATTTGCGTTTTTGTGGTTTAGGTACCCGGATACCGTAAAAGGCGTAATCAATGGAATAAGGCTTGATTCGCAGCAGATTGAAGAGAATAAGCAAAAAAACGAAGAAGGTCTCAGAGATACAATAAAAGACCTTGGTTTTGAAGTTTCAAAAGAAGATATAGAAAAACTTAATAAAGGCGAAATCTCACAGGAACAATTAAAAGATATTCTGCTTGGCAAAGATATAAACAAAGAGCAGAATACAGGGGACGGTCAGAATGAGGATGTTCCCGATAAAAACGGACAGGAGGATACTCAAAAGCCCGAGGATATAGAAAATAAAGTTCCTGATACTTCACAGACGGATAAGGATAAAGATAAAGAGCAAAACAAACCGGTGCAGAGTGAAAAAGATAATAAAGAGGAAAATGTAAAACCTCCGCCTGCAGAAAATACAGATAAAAATGATGATAAAATCCGCGAGTATGAAGAACTTATAGCGGATGAGGTTGCAAAGCTGTATGTGCTTAAGAACCAGTATATCGGACATATTGAAGGTATAATTTCAGAAATGAAGGAAGTATATAAGACACTTCCAAAAGAACAGCAGAATTTGTCGGGAAAGACAAATGTTGCCCAGGGATTTGCAAGCCAAATTGCAAAGCTTGAGGCACAGTGCGATGTTCAGGTTGATGCAATAGTTAAAGAAATCAAAAGACTTCTGGCGCTTTGCCAAAGAGATACATCGCTTGCAGATTCGCTGTATCAATCGTATGTTAATGAAAAAGAAATCACAAAATCTTACTATATAAATTTATATTCTGATTAAAAAGCATGTGTGAAAGGAAGTAATGACAACATGAAAAAGAGATTAACGGCGCTCCTTTTAGTGCTTGTAATGCTTATGCAGACATTCTCGTTTGCGGCGCAGATAAGCGACTTTAAGGATTTTCCAAAGAACTGGTCAACAGAGGCAATGACTGCAGCTGTTGAAAACGGTCTTCTTATAGGAAGATCACAGGACAGAATTGAACCTGATGAAATTCTTACAAGAGCCGAAATGACGGCCATTGTGACAAGAGCTTTCGGAGCAACAACAAAGGTCGATATATCACATGTAAAGGATGTAAAACCAACAGACTGGTTTTCCGATCCGATTGCAAAGGCATATAAGATGGGAGTATTCAGCGGTGTAAGCCCTGATATGTTCCAGCCTAATGACCCGATACGCAGAGAAGATGTATTTTTAGGACTTTCAAGAGTTCTTCTTATATCAAGTGAAGAATACAGCGTTCTTGATCAGTTCATAGATAAGGCTGATGTTGACTCATGGGCAAAGAATGCGGTAACGGGAATGGTAGCAGTAGATTACCTTCACGGCTACGGCAACGGACTTCTTTTACCCAGAGGCTTTATAACAAGAGCGGAACTTGCACAGGTGTTCCATAACATCTTCAAGACATATATAAGCGAGCCCGGTACATATAACAGCGTAGCACCTGTTGGTTCTGTAATAATCAGATCACCCGGTGTAACACTCAGAGATGTAACAATCAATGGTGACCTTGTACTTGCAGACGGTATAGGCGCTGGCGACTGTAATGTTACAAATGTAAAGGTAAACGGACGAATCATCTGCCGAGGCGGTGAAGGTACCGTTACATTTACAAATGTTACGTCGACAGGTAAGGTTATAATCAACGACGTAAACGGAACAGTAAACTTCCATAACTACAGAACAGATATTCCTTTCCACAATAATCTTATAGAAAATACACCCGCAACCTTCCTTGAAAGAAAAACACCTTCCGCACCTTCCATCGTTGGCGGCGGCGGTGCGGGTTATGACTTCTATATCTACGACAGCTATGAATCAA
>JAZSLO010000176.1:0-5221 GCA_045535415.1 Eubacteriales bacterium | reverse complement strand
TGCCTGTCTTCCTATATACTTTTCAAGAGTCTGGCAAAGTCTTAAATCGCTTATTGCATCGAACATTACTTTTGCTCGCATTGAACTGTAAGCCCCGTCTTTTGACGGATATACAACAAATGGGTCGCCTGACGGGAAAATTCCTGCCGCCGATGTTGTTACATACGGGTTTATAGCATACCTTGAAAGGCATCCTCCGTAAAAATTGAATCCCCAGTGCAAAAATCCCTTTATATCATATTTATAAAGCAAATATCCGATAATTCTCACTCTCGAGAGAGGCATTGCCAAGAAGCTGTTTGAATAAACGCTCTGGGGTACACAGCAGTAATAAAGCCACTGATTAGGCACATCTTTACTAATAAAATCTTTCATATGGTCGATACAGGTAACAGGACACTTTACAAGTCCCTTTTCATAAAATTCATACGACGAGAGAGCGTCAAAGGTTTTACTGTCCCCGATAAGCGGAGTTATTGTTTCCGAGGCTCTTTTATATGTATCAATGCTATTCAAAGTGGGCTCGTCGGATATATGAAAATATGTATTTTTATCAATTCCCTGCTTTTCAAGTTCCTTATGAATTGCATCAATATACTGTTTAAGAAATCCAATATAAAGATCACTGTCTGCACTTACATCCCAGCCAAACAAATAATCCTTTTTACCGTTTTCCTCAACCATGATATTTGGAGCGCACTTTGCTCCCCACTGCGAGAACATATGCGCAATTTCATAATATTTAACGCCGCATTTTTTACATATATCTATAAAACGGTGGAATTTTTCAAATCCGAATGTGTAATTTTCGCCTTGCTTTTTAATATCGACAAGTTGAACACAAGTGCGTCTATGATTTATTGCCGTATCAAGAGGCGGTGTATGAACAGGCACAAGTATCATATTGACACCGCTGTCAACTGCCGCTTTTATATACTCTTCAATAAGCATCCAGTGCTTTTCAGAATACACCTCAACATTATAATAATCTGAAATACTGTCAACATAAAACCATCTTGTATAAATAAGCTCCTGCGGTACTATTTTCTCGTTAAGAACCTCAACCGTCATCTTTTTGTCAAAGACATATTCGTCCTCGAAATTTATTGTACCGTCCTTCATTTTCAAGAGTTTTATGTTTATATCGTATGTACCCGCCTTTAAATCCTGCGGAACACAAAGTTCTACCCAGATACTTTTTGCATTTGTGTTTATATCCCAAAGCTCTCCGTTCTCCTGCGTCGGCACAAGAATATCGGGCATAAGTCCGGGCTGCGTTGTTATATAATCAATTTCAAGTGCAGCATCAGGCGATGTTACGGGCTTATCCATAACAGCGTTCTCAACATAAAATACCTTTATGTAATCACTCAAAGGCGATACAACCTGTATTTTACCCGTAATGTTTTCGGTTATATCGTTATATATATTACCTTTTGCCGCAATCTGATATGAAAATCTTTCTCCGCGAAGAAGTGTTTTTCTGCTTATCTGAGCATACTCCATTCTGCTCACGCTTCTTACCTTCTCGAGAGAGGATATCTGTTTTATAACTCTCATTTTTCTCCCCGTTTTACAAAAAATCATTATTTATAATTATCATTTTACAGTTAATATTCTATCACAACATTTACCATATTACAACAATAATTTTTCATTTTGAAGAATTTAAAATGATTTGCAAAATATATTGAAAAATGTGGAAAATTGTGTTATATTAGAATAAGTATAACTATTTTATAAGTTATTGACAAATTGCGAAAAGAGTGATTTTACTTTATGAGAAGATATTTATTTTCAAAAGATTCTTTAGATTTTGAAAATATACATAAATACGATGTGATTATCGTGGGCAGCGGTATTGCAGGGCTTTACTGTGCTATGAATATTGCACCCCACCTTTCGTGTGCGCTCATTACAAAGGGCAAAATTGACGAGGGTTCGTCTTACCTTGCACAAGGCGGAATTGCAGCTGTTACGAAAAATGACGACACTTTTGAAAATCACATATCCGACACCCTTATTGCAGGTGCAGGGCACTGCGACAAAAAAGCCGTTGAAGTTCTTATAAAAGAAGGACCATCGGACATACAAAAGCTTATTGACCTTGGCGTTCCATTCGACAAGGACAACAATGGTGAAATTATCGTTACCCGTGAGGGCGGACACAACTGCTCAAGAATACTTCACTGCGGTGGCGATGCCACGGGCAATCTTCTCACTCACACTCTTATGTCAAAAGTTCTTGAACAGAAAAACATCACCATTTTAAAAAACACTCACCTTTTAGACATTCTCTGTGACAAAAACGGTTGCACCGGAATTGTTGCAAAACAAAATGACAAAAACAAGATTTTTCTTTCAAGAAACATAGTTTTAGCAACGGGTGCTATCGGTCAGATTTACAAATACACAACAAACCCCAAAGGTGCGTGCGGCGACGGTTTAAGTGCCGCGGTAAGAGCGGGTGCTGTAACAAAGGATATGGAATTTGTTCAGTTCCACCCGACAGCCCTTGCAAAAGGCGAAATAGAAGGCAGAATGTTCCTTATTTCCGAGGCTGTCAGAGGTGAAGGTGGCGAACTCAAGAACAAAAACGGCGAACCGTTTATGTTTAAAAGACATTCCCTTGGAGACCTTGCACCAAGAGACATTGTTACAAGAGGAATTCTTCGTGAAATGGAAAAAACAGACGAGGAAATGGTCTTCCTTGATGTTTCGTGTATGAATGAGGAGTTTTTCTCAAAGAGATTCCCGACAATCTATGCAAGATGCAAAGAACTTGGAATAAATGTACCGCACGAATCAATCCCCGTTCGTCCCACACAGCATTATCACATGGGCGGTATTGCAACCGACCTTTATGCAAGGACAAGCGTATCAGGTCTTTATGCCTGCGGCGAGGCGGCCTGTACGGGCGTTCAGGGCGCAAACAGACTTGCAAGCAATTCAACGCTTGAATGTCTTGTTTTCGGAAGACGTGCAGCGCAGAAAATAGCCTCAGATTTTAGAAAATGCGACGGCTACAATTTTGACATTGACGAAATAATAAATATTGAGGAATATGATTTTATTCCCACAGAGGAAGAAATGCAAAGCGACCTTATGCTCGTGAAAAGCACAATGTCAAAGAAAGTTGGAGCACTTCGAAAGCGCGATAGAATGAAAGAAGCACATGAAACTTTAAGCGCACTTCTTGAAAAATATGACAAGGCAAGGCTTGACAGTCATCTTGCATTTACCCTTTACAGCAGTATTCAAACATCAATTATAATTTGTGAAAAAGCACTTTCAAGAAAAGAAAGTATAGGCTCTCACTATATTACAGAATAAACCGAGGAGAAAAAACATGAACATACTTACAAACCCGCTTGTAACACAGCTTATCGACATATCTCTGAACGAAGACATCGGAACAGGCGATATTACCACTCTTTCGACTATTCCCGAAGATAAAAACGCTAACGGGAACTTTATTGCAAAGCAGAATCTTATCATATGTGGTCTTGAAATTGCAAAATATGTTTTCCACAAGATTGATAAAGATATTTGCTTTAAGGCAAATGTCAAAGACGGCGATTTTGTTGAAAAGGGCGATATTATCGCCACAGTTTCGGGAAACGCAAGAAATGTTCTGACAGCAGAAAGAACTGCTCTCAATCTTCTTCAGCGTCTTTCGGGCGTTGCTACAAGAACAAACGAGGCGGTAAAGCAGATTGCAGGAACAAATGCAAAAATTGCAGACACAAGAAAGACAACTCCCGGTATGCGTGTTCTTGAAAAGTATGCAGTAAGAGTCGGCGGCGGCACAAACCACAGATTCAATCTTTCCGACGGTGTTCTTATAAAGGACAACCACATTGCAGTTTCGGGCGGTATTACAAAGGCAATACAAAACGCAAGAAAACTTGCGCCTCACACCTTGAAAATTGAAGTTGAAGTTGAAACAATTGAGCAGTTAAAAGAGGCACTTGATGCAAAGGCTGACATTATAATGCTTGACAATATGACAAATGAGCAGATGAGTGAGTGTGTGAAAATCGTTGACGGCAGAGCGCTCACCGAAGCTTCGGGAAATATGGGCGAAAAGAACCTTCTTGAAGTTGCAAAGACAGGTGTTGACCTTATCTCAATCGGCGCACTCACCCACTCTGTTACAGCGTGTGATATAAGTTTGAAATTTAAAATTGACTAACATATAATCTGCGAAAATGGTGAACCATTCACTTATTTTATCAAACAAATAGAAAACAAAACATTCATAAACAGTTCCATAAATAAGAATTGGCATTAGTATAAGGAAAGTAAAAATGAATATAGAATTGGGAAAATTAGATTATAAGTTCAAGTATAAGCCGTTGTTAATCGGTGGCAAAGCGATGGAGTACTATGGATTAAGAAAAGCTGGAGTTGATATTGATTTAGTTGTACATCCTATTGACCACGAAACATTAGTGAACAAATATCCTACTAATATCAAAGATTTGTGTGGCGACATAGGTGTTTGTGAGTTTGGTTTCGAAATATGGAATCAAATATGTACTTTTGATTATCAATATCTTAAAGCAAATGCCATTGAAGAAGAAAACTTTTTGGTTATTTCACTGGAAATGCTTTTGTTTTTGAAAGCGTTAGCAATGGAAATTCCGAAATATCATAAGGATTTGGAGTTGGTTGTAAAAAAAGTTTTAGATAAGGCATATGAAAATTATTAAATTGCAATTTATTAAACACATGAGAGCGGAGAAAAATTTTCCGCTCTCCTTTTATAACTAAAGCCTGAAACGACAAAATCATTTCAGGCTTGATATTATCTCGATTTAACAGTCTTTAGTGATGAAATCAACATTCTGCGAATAGTGCCACATTGATTTTGCACCTTCTTGTATTTTTCTTCTTCAAGACAATATGTTTCAAAAAGCAACTCTAACCAATACTCTGTTTCGAAACATTCTTTTTGTGCAATTTCGAGTTTTGAAATAAAATCGTTTTTGCTTTGTGCATATTGCGCTTCGTGGAGATTTGCACCTATCGAAGTTGCCGAACGCAACAATTGATTTACTAATACAGATTCTTTGTGGTTTGATTTAATTTCTCTACACAAGAAAACAATATCTTTTGCAAATTGCTTTGCTTTATCTCTTAAAACACTATCTGCCATTGCTATCACCTCTGCGATAATTATACTGCAATATTGTTACTTTTTCAAGTGATATTCTGT
>JAZSLO010000161.1:0-5441 GCA_045535415.1 Eubacteriales bacterium | reverse complement strand
TCTTGTGTCACCAACAGTCTTTATTGCCGCAGTTATATATCCAACCTCACCGGCTCTTAGGCAGTCAGCCTTTTTAAAGCCAAGAGCATCAAGGTATCCAACCTCTGTTACTTCATACTGTGCGCCCGTTGACATTAGCTTTATGACATCGCCCGCCTTAACCTTTCCGTCATAAATTCTTATATATACAACCACGCCTCTGTATGAATCATAATATGAGTCAAAAATAAGAGCCTTTAAAGGTTTATTTATGTCACCCTTTGGTGCAGGTATATTCTTTACAACCTGAACAAGAACATCTTCAATATTAAGTCCTGCCTTTGCCGAAACCGCAGGTGCTTCATCCGCAGGGATTCCGATAATATCTTCGATTTCGCGTCTTGTCCCCTCAATATTTGCGCTCGGCAAATCTATTTTATTTATAACAGGAACAATTTCAAGATTATTATCAACTGCAAGATATGCGTTTGCAAGTGTCTGTGCTTCAATACCCTGTGTTGAGTCAACAACCAAAAGTGCGCCCTCGCACGCGGAAAGTGACCTCGAAACTTCATAGTTAAAGTCAACATGACCGGGGGTATCTATTAAATTGAGTGTGTAATTTTCGCCCTCATAGGTATATGAAAGTCTTACGGCTCTTGCCTTTATGGTTATACCTCTTTCTTTTTCAAGGTCCATATTATCAAGAAGCTGTTCTTCCATTTCACGCTTTTGGACAGTTTCTGTTATCTCCAGAAGTCTATCCGCAAGAGTACTTTTACCATGGTCGATATGCGCTATTATACAAAAATTTCTTATATGTTCAAGGTGTTTATTATTGTTCTCGGACATACTATCCTCCATTTTAAATGCTCTATACCTTTACATTGTAATACATTTTTCCTCTTTATTCAATAGAATTTTTTAAATTTTTACACCCCAAAGCTTTATAAAAAAGTTTTTTACATATAAAATTTTGAAATTTTCTCCTTAAGCTGATTTATTATCTTTTTTTCAAGTCTTGAAATATACGACTGCGAAATTCCAAGAAGGTCTGCAACCTCTTTTTGCGTCTTTTCGTTATCCTGACTTTTACCGATGCCGAACCTCATTTCAATAATATTTCTGTCCCTCTCGTCAAGGCTCTCAACGGCACTTAAAAGTATATTCTTTTCCTCCTGCTTTTCAAGAGATGCGCTTACTGTATCGTCATCTGTTCCAATGATATCAGACAAAAGAAGTTCATTTCCGTCCCAATCGACATTCAAGGGTTCTTCGAGTGAAATATCGTTTTTATAATGAGCATTTTTTCTTATAAACATAAGTATTTCGTTTTCAATACACCTTGATGCATAGGTTGCAAGTTTTATGTTTTTTTCGGGATTAAATGTATTGATTGCTTTCATAAGACCGACTGTGCCTATAGAAACAAGGTCTTCAATTCCAAGATTTGTGTTTTCAAACCGCTTTGCAATATAAACAACAAGTCGGAGATTTCTGACAATAAGCGTTTTTCTTATTTCGTCCTGCCTTTTTTCGCTTGCCGTCAAAAGTTCATTTATTATTTTGCTTTCCTCCAAAGGCGTAAGAGGCGGCGGAAGAGCCTCGCTCCCGCCGACATAATACACTGCATCCTCTCCGAATACATCATACAAATCCCAGATGCTGATAATCCCGCTTTTTTTATTTTTATTTCCCCGTTTAAAAAAGTTTTTTATTATATCTTTTATTTTATCAAAATTCATTTTTTACATTCTCTCCTCTCTTAAAATTTTATATTACGGCATCAAGGCAGCTTTTCGGGAAAATGCCCTCATATCCGCAAAAGTCACTATCCTCTTTAAAATCTATCGCAACACATATATCAACACTTCTGAAAGTATTGTCACAAACAACAAAACAATCATCGGGTTTAAAACACAAGTGATAAGAAATGTTTTCAATTGTTTTTAACGGCACAAAGTGCAAAAATATCTGTCTTGCAGTTTGTGTATCGAAACCTGATTTTAAATTTTTCGCAAGGTTTTCATATTTTTCGTTTATAAACTTTTGAGAAACTATGACAACAGGACAACCTGAAAGCTTGTCAGTTGCCAAATTTCCCGAATCGCAAAGCAACTTTAAAGTGTTTGTCTGCCCGAGAACAGTCATTTTCACCAATACACTTTTCTGATTCGATTTTGAGTGCGACCATTTTAAAATATGAGTTAAAAACGCAGAAACTACCGCGCAAATCACAACAAACAAAGGCAGGGGTATTCCGACATTTAACAGATTCGAGTTTTTGAAAATTTGGGTAGAAAAGTTTTTGAGTGCAAAAAGAAATCCGAAAAGTCCGCACGAGGTCAAAATCATCATGAAAACAATTCTTATATGTACTTTTATATTTCTTTTGCCAAAACATATTCGGCTCATAAGATATGCACACGGCACAACCAGCAAAAACTTTATTACAGGCAAAATTTCAAAAACCTCAGCCAAAACCGCAAAGGATGCGCCAAAAGATGCGCCTGCAACAAGTCTTTTTGTCTTTACTTTTATCATCATTATTTTGCAGCACATATATATAACAAGAAAATCAAGTGCACAGTTATACAAAAAGGCAGTATCTATATATACAATTTTAATGTTACTCACCACTCTTTTTTCTTTTAAAAAATTATAACTCTGTAAATTTAAAAAAGGTGTCATATTGTGGGAGTGCTTTTAATTTTTTTGTGGCATAAAGGGAAAGGAAAAAGAATATGTATTTACAAAAGACTAAAAAGAGGTGCTGAAAAATGTCTCAAGGTTATCTTACCGTAAATACCAGAACTGCAAGAAGCAGTCTGCCCATAGAAAATGCAAGGGTTTATGTTCAAACGCTCAATTTTACGCAAAGTCCTGACAATACGGGTGAATTTACAGGCTCGGGCGAAGTTTCGGAATCTTTTTTCAACCATCTTCTTACCACCGATTCCTCGGGCTCGACAAGACCGCTTCGCATTGACACTCCCGATGTAAATCTGTCTCTCAACGAAAATTCATCTGCTCTCCCATATTCCGTCGTTGATGTATATGTTGATGCCGAAGGATATTTTCCCGAAAGAATAAGAAGAGTTCAGATTTTCGGGGACACAATAAGTGTTCTTCCCGTGAACCTTGTTCCTTTAAATCCAACTCTTTCTCAAGGTGCAGGAGGCACTATAAACTACAACATTCCTCCAAACCAGCTTCTCTATTCTTCTTCCCGCAACCAAGAAGGTCCATCCGAGTCTGATACTGCCGCGCCCTTTGTCGCAGAGGACATTTACATTCCAGAGAATATTGTCGTTCATCTTGGTGTCCCTTCATCAAATGCCGAGAATGTTACAGTTCCCTTCACCGACTACATAAAAAATGTTGCCTCCTCGGAAATTTACCCCACCTGGCCCGAAAATGCCCTGCGTGCAAACATTCACGCAATTATTTCGCTCACATTAAACAGAGTTTTCACGGAATGGTACAAAAGTCAGGGGTATGACTTTGACATAACAAATTCCACAAGATACGATATGGCTTTTGTGCCCGGCAGAAACATATTTGAAAACATAAGCCGTATTGTTGACGATATTTTCAACACATATGTAGTGGAGGGAAACAACATAAACCCCCTGTTCACTTCCTTTTGCGACGGCAGAGAAGTGTTCTGTGACGGGCTTTTGCAATGGGGAACTGTCAGTCTTGCAGAGCAAGGAAACACTCCACTTCAAATTCTCCGCTATTACTACGGAGACAATGTGAATTTACAAAGCACAGACAACATCGAGAGTGAAGAGGATTCATATCCCGGAACACCCCTTCGCTACGGCGATTCAGGCGAGGATGTTTTAAACATTCAAAGACAGCTTATGAGAGTGCGCGAAAATTACCCCGCAATTCCTCTTATCCCGACTCTTGACGGTCAGTTTGATGCGGCAACAGATGCGGCAGTAAGAGCCTTTCAGGAAATATTTAATCTTACTCCCGACGGCATTGTAGGAAAAAGCACCTGGTACAGACTTTCATATATTTATTCTGCCGTAATACGCCTTTCTGAGCTTGTAGGAGAGGGCATTTCAGATGTCTTTTCAGGAACTGTTCCCGATGTTACAATAACTGTCGGCGAAAGAGGAGATTATGCCCTTTTACTGCAGTTGCTCTTAAATTATATAAGTTATTTTTACCCGACAGTTCAGGGAGTGGCGCGCGACGGAATTTTTGGAAACGCAACTCTCCAGTCATTAAATTCCTTCCAGAGAACATTTTCTCTTGCACAGACTAACACCGTAACTCCTGCACTTTGGTCAGCACTTTTTCAGGTTTATTTATACATTTTGCGAACTACTGCAAACCTTCTTCCCGAGCAAACTTATCCGGGGCCTCTCTCTATCGGCTCTGAGAATGAAGCAGTACGGCTTTTGCAGACTTATCTTTCTGTAATTTCAACAAGATACCCCGACATTACAGCGCCAAATGTTGACGGCGTTTTCGGTCCTGCAACACAAAGGGCAGTAACGGCTTTTCAGCGGGTGTTCGGTCTTTCGCCGACAGGTACAGTTGATGCTGCAACTTGGGAAAGACTTATCGAAACCTACAATTTTACAATTTCACAGCAAAGCTGATTTTTATAAGGAGGAATCAAAATGGCGGAACTATCAAAAGATTCTCTTTCTCTTATACTCCCCCATCTTCCGAGTGCAATAAGAAGCACTCTCTTAAAACTTGACAGTGAAAGTATGCGCAAAATCACAAACATATATCTTCGCTCACATGGTGCCTGCACTCTTACAATAATGGGGCAAAACTGCATTTTCGGAAAATCGGGTATTACAAAAAATCCGTCGGATTTTATACAAATAACAGATGCAGATATTGACACCTTTATTTACAACATCTGCAAAGGAAGTGTATATTCGCACGAGGCGACTCTAAACGAGGGATACATTTCCTTTAAGGGAATAAGAATAGGTGTTTGCGGTGTCTTTAATGTCAAAGACGGAAAAGTTTCGGGCATTAAAAAAATAAAAAGTGTAAGTATCAGACTTCCGCATCACATTGAAAACTGCGCCGACCATTTACTTTCATATATTGAAAAGTTTTCGTTTCCGTCATCAAAAGGAATTCTGATTCTCTCGCCTCCGGGAACAGGCAAAACAACGCTTTTACGAGCGCTTGCAAAAAAACTTTCAAGCCAAGCCATTGTTCCCGACAGCGACTCTTTTATGCGGGTTTGCGTTATTGACGAGAGAAGTGAAATATATATGGAAAATGTATTTTCGGGCTGTCATTGCGATTTCCTTTGCGACATTCCAAAAGCAAAGGGAATGGAAATTGCGACGAGAGTTCTTTGTCCCCAGATTATTATCTGTGACGAAATTTCAACACAAGACGAGGCAAGAGAAATACTGCGCGCGCAGAATTCAGGCGTTATATTTATAGCCTCTGCCCACGCGCAAAGTCCC
>JAZSLO010000084.1:0-1508 GCA_045535415.1 Eubacteriales bacterium | reverse complement strand
AAGTATTCAATAAAATTTAGGATATTACTCATAATATCTCCTTGATATTATTATTTTGTATAGTGAAATAAAGTCTTTTCTTGTTTCGTTTTGTATAAATTTATGATTGCTTAAATAATTTACGAAACAGATTAAATATAGTTTAATAATACGAATATTATAGCACAGTCCTACCACAAATTTCAATCTGTTTACATACACCTGTCGCTTCAAAAGCAGCAGGTTTTTTTATATCCAAAATCCAAAAGAAAGGAGGCACGCTCTATGCAAAAATTAAAACTAAACTCGCAGTCGTTTGATAAGGTAGTCAGTCTTATTAAGGCTCAATGCTGCAACTGTTATGACGGCAACTGTTTGCTGCTTGATGACGGAGAAACCCACATCTGTCCTCAGCTCATAACACCGAGTCACATTGTCTGCAGATATTTTCTCGAGTCTGTACTGCCGGGTGACAGAGCATTGCAGAAAAGAATAACAGAACTTTAAGACTGACTGTTTTCAGTTGGTCTTTTTTTATCGGATTTACCGTTTACCCGATAGAAATTGTTTCGTTGAACAAATCATCATTCAAGAAAAATCTATTTGATAAATGTCAAAAAACACGGACTTAAGTCCGATAAAAATACGCCTAAAACGGTACACTAAAAATTTTTTGAAAGGAGGAAAGAAGTATGCCGAGGGTAAAAGAAAACCATTTTTGGTTTCCGATGGGCGATGAAGAAATTCAGGTTGAGAGCTATTTGAAAGATCTTAACAAGAAGATTCTTGACTTGCACAAGGAAGCTCCTGATGCGGTTTATATCATCGACGATGAACAGCCGGGATTTCTTCGTGCGGCGGTTAAGCTTGAAAACATAACTTTCAAAATCATCAAGCCTCAGACCGAAGAAGCAAAAGAAGCTTTTTCCAAAAATGGTAAACGCAACAAGAAGAATCTGAAAAATCAAAGCAGCAAATAATAACGCTCGCCTTGTCGGTCAGTCATTAAACGAGGACTATACCTTGCTTATATTTATTCCTGTCCGAAGTTTAGCGAGCATTGGATTTTGGTACCACAAAATCCGTTCGGATGCATCTGCCCCGAAACAAATCAAAGAGAAGGAGGTGAAACATTCCGTGAAGGAAAATAAAAAGGATAGGCTTGTTAAAGCATATCTCAGCGAAAAGGAATATGAGCATCTGTGTTATCTTTGTGAGAAATCCGGCTTTTCCAAGTCGAAGGTAATTAGGATGCTGATTAATTTCAAAGTGCTGAAGGAAGCACCTACGGTTGATTATGTAACTCTGATAAGAGAGATACGTGCCGCAGGCAACAGCTTGAATCAACTTGCGGCGGTTGCAAACACAAAGGGTTGGAGTAACACAAGTGAAATACGAAATGCTATTCTGTCTCTTCGTGAAACCGAAAAGAAAATCTCATCACAGTTTTCTTCAGAGGATAAAGAAAATTATGGCAGTAACTAAAATATGGTCGATTAAAGGAACTCTGAAAAGTGTTGTTGATTACG
>JAZSLO010000158.1:0-3794 GCA_045535415.1 Eubacteriales bacterium | reverse complement strand
AGGCTATGGTGATTTCAAGATGGCGGTTGGCGAGGTTTGTGCTGATGGTCTTGAAAGCGTAAGACAGGAGTATGCAAGGCTTATAAAGGATAAGGCATACCTTGAAAGTATAATGAAAGAGGGAAGCGAAAAGGCATTCTATCTTTCAAGAAAGACTTTGTCAAAGGTTTACAGAAAAGTAGGATTTTACTCTGTTAAGTAATTGTTTGAGAGGATTTTCTAATGAATACAGGACTTTATATATTCTTATCGGCTCTTTGTGCGTTTTTTATATCCGTTACAATGACGCCGGTAATAAGAACACTTGCAATTAAACTTAAGGTTACGGACATTCCCAAAGACTCAAGAAGGATGCACAAGACAGAAATGCCCCTTATGGGCGGTCTTGCAATATTTATTGCATTTGTTTGCGGAATACTTGTTTTTTGCGAAATCAATACGAAAGTGCTCGGAATGCTTTTGGGTTCTCTGATAATTGTCATAACTGGCATAATCGATGACAAGTACAATATGAATGCGTTTGTAAAACTGTTTTTCCAGATCTGTGCAGGAAGCGTTGCAATTCTTTCAGGAATTGTTATTGAACAGATTAATCTTTTCGGTCATCAGATAGTTTTTGGGAAGTTTTCGGGGATTGTCACACTTTTGTGGATAATTGCATTGACTAATGCAATAAACCTCATTGATGGTCTTGACGGGCTTTCCTGCGGTGTTTCGGCTATAGCATCTGTGACTCTTCTTATATCGCTTTTCGGCTCGGATACGCCTTTAAATGATATAATAATGATTGCGTGTCTTGCAGGCTCATGCCTTGGATTTTTGCCCTTTAACTTTAATCCTGCAAAAATCTTTATGGGAGATACGGGAGCACTTTTCCTTGGATACACAATGAGCGTTTTGTCAATCTTGGGACTTTTCAAACTCAATGCGGTTGTATCCTTCTGGGTTCCGTTTCTTGCTTTTGCACTTCCTCTTGTTGATACAGTTTTTGCATTTGCAAGACGAATTTTTACAGGAAGAAGTCCCTTTTCAGCAGACAGAGGCCATTTGCATCACAGACTTATAGACAGAGGCTTTGACCATCGCCACGCAGTTTTGATTCTTTATGCTGTAAGCGGCATTTCAGGCGTTGCGGCGGTGCTTTTTTCAAAAAGCAAATTTATACAGGGTGCCTGTGTTATAGCTATTGCGTTTGTAATCTTGGTGCTTAATATGAAGTTCTCGTCGGACATACACGAAAAAGAGCAAGATAAGGACGAGAATAAAAAATAAAAATAGTCGGGGTTGTTATGAATAATCGGTATGATAAACTGTTTTCCGTTTTGAATATTGTGTTTATTCTTGTCATAGTGACGGGTATAATAATCGGACTTGATAAGATAGGAATTTTGAGTGTTACCGACTGGTTTTCGGGAGAAAACAAAATTCACACAGTGCTTCCTAACGATGAAGGCGAAATTTATAAAAGTCTTTCCCAAAAGAAAAGTTCTGGCAATATAACCGTTGTTCCGGATTTGTCGGAGGAAAATGTTTATGCGCTTTTAGCGGATGTTGAACCAAGCGATAATTATTATCACGAAGTAACGGTGACTCTTTTCGGGCTAAATAACACAAAAAAGACAAATAGGGCGTTCATAACAAAAACTGACGGGAAATACGATGTGATTATATATAATCAGAATTCCCAAATGCAAAAGCGTATCCGTGAAATTGACGATATGATTTCAATTTCAAACTTTAATGAAGCACAAAATGAGTATATAACGATTGTTGAAAAAGGTAGTTTTGATATACAAAGCCAAACCGGAGTTGTTATAACGCATAATGCGTTTTATGAAACTCCTGAGAATGTACTGACTCAGTATTCTCTTGCACAGAGTGATTTGGGGAGTGTTCTTGAGATAACATTTACATCAACTCTTGAAAATTATTCGCAGATTCAAAAATATTGGCTGAGTCTTGATTTCGGTGTTGTCACAAGAGCTGAATGCTATGAGGACAATGCCCTTGTGTATCTGATGGAAACATCGGTACTTGAATAATCAGTTAAACAGAATAACTGCAATAAGAATCGGTATTAAAAAATCGCAATCATCGTTTCCGTCAAAGAGCAAAAGAAGAATTATCCCGATCAGAAGTAAATCATCTACGGACAGTTTGTCAAAAAAACTGTTTTTGTACTTTTTACATACACTCTGGTTTTCATGACAGCAGTGATTCTGTGGGATGTTTTCTTGTTCTTCGAAATTGTTTTGACATATTGTGTTTTGAGATTGTGTATGAGAACAGTTTTGTGTATTTTGAGCGTTTTTTCTTGCAATAGCGTTTATAATATCACGGTTTTCGTAAGTCTCAACAGGAATTTTGAAATTACTTTCCTGATTTATACACTGTGCTTTTGCGTACATAAAATTCACTCCTTAAAATAATACAAGGTTTTTCGGGCGGGAAATTCTCCCGCCAAAACTTTAATATTATAAATTTCCACCGGTATAAGTGTTTATTATCTTTGCAATATTGATTGCCTTGATAAGACTGTCAACTTTATCGTGACGCTCTTTGCGAAGATAAGGCTTTATTGAATACAATAGATTTGCTCTGTCGTCAAAAGAGTTTTTTTGCGGTGCTGGCGACGGTGGTGCGCTGCCTTGAGCTGTAACTTCTTTTCCTTGTATTTGTTCATCACTTGTGTTTTGAGGCTGTGGAGCAGGGGGTGCAGTTTGGTTGTTGCCGATAATTCCTTTTGCAACTTCACTTAAGGCCTTTATGCTTTCCGGGTTTGATAAAAGTTTTGATAATATGTCAGATGAGCCGTTGTCCATAATGCTGCTCCTTTTTATAAATTCAGAGTATCTTTGATTTTTTGCAAGTTTTCTTTGTCAACGCTTTTTAAAAGGTTGTCAATGTCATTTTGAGATAAATTAGAAACTGTGCTTTTAAGTTTTGACATATCTGAAAGCGCACTTTTTATAAGTTTTTCATCTGCACCTCCGGCGAGCGCTGCGGCAGTAATTTTTGATTTTAACTCGTTGTCATCAAGTTTCATAAAATTGTCAAGATTGTCTTTTGAAATCATAGTAAATCTCCTTTCGGGTTTTGTATTATTGTATGTTTTTAATTAGAAAAGGTGATTTTTTCTTTTTTGAGGTGAAAATAATGAAAATTCTTGTGTTTTCCGATACACATAGAAAATACGATAAAATGTATGAAATAATAAATGAGCATAAAAATACGACAAATCTTGTTATACACCTTGGTGATTTAAAGTCGGATATTGAAAATATACAGTCTGATTTTCCAAAGCTTTCTTTTTTGTCGGTTGCCGGTAACTGTGATTTGTTCGGGGCAGGTGTTTTTGAAAAGCCGTATTATACTTTCAATATTGAAAATTTTAAAATACTTATAACTCACGGACATATGCATAATGTAACAAGCAATCTTTACGGTCTTCTTAATATAGCCAATAAAGAAGGGTGCAATATAGTACTTTACGGACACACACATATTGCAAATCATACGAAAATTGCAAATGTAGACTTTTTTAATCCCGGAAGTCTTACAAATCCGCGTGATTACACAAATGGGACATACGGAATAATAAACATAGATAAAAATAAAGCTGAGTTTGAAATAAAGGAGATACAAAAATGACATTCAGGCCTGTATCCAAAAACAAAAAAGAAAAAGTGTTTTTTATAGCGTCGGCAATTCTTTGTATTTTGCTATTTGTTTTGTCTTCTGTCGTTTCAAGGTTTGTTGTTCTTTATCAGATTTCGGCAATTGTAATTGCAGTT
>JAZSLO010000097.1:0-3029 GCA_045535415.1 Eubacteriales bacterium | reverse complement strand
CAAAACAGCGATATAGAACTAAAAAAAAATGATCAATTCAAAAGGCTCCGAGCATTAGCTCGGAGCCACTTATTTATCGTACAGAACTTTCCTCCATACGAAAGTTATCTGTAATATTAATATCTATTACAACCTTATTTGATATGCACCCCAAAAGTTAGACACTTTTGGAGGTGTATATTTTTATGGCAAAGAAAGGAACAAAACAAAAAAGGTACTCGACAGAATTCAAAATAGGTGTTATAGTTGATATGCGCGAGAACCACATGAGTTATAGTGAAACAGTAAGGAAGTATTGGGGCACGGAAAATAAGTCGGAGACCTCTAATTATCGACACTGCTTAACTCGGTGGGAACGCATATACTTGGAAGAAGGAGCCGAAGGTCTGATGAAAGAAAGACGAGGCAGAGCTTGTTCCGCTGACGGAACAAGGAAAGGCAGACCACCTAAATTAGATAAACAAGTTGAAGAAGATTTAATTGCAGAAAATCAACGACTCAGAATGGAGATAGAATACTTAAAAAAACTCGATGCCTTAGTTCAGAAAAGAATGCGAAACGAAGAGAAAAAGCAGCAATAGTCAATGAATTAAGGCAAAAATATCCGTTAAATGACCTATTGCAATTATCAGGTTTAGCCCGAAGCACATTCTATTACTATCTTAAACATCAGAACGAAGATAAATATGAGGATGAAAAACAAGAGATACAAGATATCTTCAATGGGAATAAAGGCAGATACGGTTATCGCAGGATATTAATGGTTATGCGTAATAAGGGATATGCAATTAACCATAAAACCGTATTAAAACTGATGAATACTCTTGGATTAAAGGGCAAACAGCGCAAAAACGATAAATACCATTCATACAAAGGTGAAGTGGGGAAAGTAGCAGACAATCTGCTGAAAAGAGATTTTTATGCAACAAAGCTTGAATGAAAAAGTGAAGTTAGGGTAAATACTTGTCGTTCACATAAAAAATCAAACAAGCGGTATTTCTGAGGCTTTTAGAAGCATATATTACTCAAAAAAGCCTGATTTGATATATTTCACTGTCTTTTTTGACATAGTAAAGCAGACAGATTGAGAACTCATTTTGTCATAGTGAACGCAATCTGCCTTGATGTAAATATATTACGGTCACTATCTGCTTTTGTTTAATTTATCGTTTTAATAATTTTGGAGTCAGATTTACTTCATCTGAGGGAATCATATGTAATCCCATAAGTTTCATTAAATTTAAAACACTTTTGTTTGTGATTACTTCGTATGGAGATTTACCGCCGAGTAAGTTTCTCCGTGTGCTGTTTATGTTGTTTGCAAGAAGAGTCATATCTTCCTGAGTATATGAATTCAATGATTTTCCTTTCGGCAAAACATAACGGATAAATTCGTGATTTTTCTCAATTTTCGGCTTTTGCCATGATGCCTGTGGGTCGCAGTAGAATATTTTTGTTCGCTTTTTGCCATCATCGGTTGTTTCCATTTCTTTTGTATGTTTGAATTCACTTCCGTTGTCTGTGAGAATAACAGGAAACACTTTTCTGAATTCCTCAAGTCCGAGCAGTGATGTCAGTCGGTCAAACTGTTCCACTACAGTATCTGCTTTTCCATCGTGCATCAATAATATCAACATCATATTTGTGTCACAGAAATGAAGCGTTAAAAGTCTTTTTCCTTGTTCCCGGCATCCTTTTACCGTATCCATCTGCACAACTGTTGTATCAGGATGTTTTTCCATATATGCAAGATAATCATCATAACTGCGATTCTTTCTGAATTCCTGATTCAAAAAGCCTTCAGACGGTTCCTTTTTCTTCTTTCTTGGTCGATAACCGACTTTTCTTCTCAGGTCGATGTTGCCAAAGCTTAAAACTCCCTGGTCTGCATATCTGTAAAGTGTACGTTGTGAAATGCCGAGTTCTTCGCCGTGTTCTGCCCATATATGAGTTATCGGCTGACCTTTTAATATCAAGGGGGTTACCGTTTCATCAAGTTTTTCAAGTTCTTTGCCTCGTGTCTGAATTTTGCTTCTTGATTCGGAGTATCTTCTCCGTGACATGGCATCAGCCTGTTGAGCTATGTAATATGCTCTGTCTGTCTTGCATTTTCTTCTGTTGGTACAAACATTACAGACATACGGTGGCTTTGAAAGATTTTTGCAAGGTTTATTGCTGTATCTTTTGCATAGTTCTCTACATTCATACTCTTTGCAGGTTACACATCTTTTTGTACAGCCTGCTTTTCCGCACAAGCCTTTTGTTTTACACTCATTTGCAAAATTACAGTCTTTGCCAAACGGTTTGTATCCTGTTACAAGTGTTCTGTTTTTACGGATTTCTCTTGAAACTGTTTCCGGAGATTTAAATATTCGTTTTGCTATTTCGTTTAATTTTAAATGTTCAAAAATCCCACTTTCTATTGCAATTCTTTCTGATAATGTTAATCGGCTCATTTTTCCTGCTTTCCGCAGACAGCAACCAATTTAATCTTATCACATCTCCGTCAACCTTTGACTGAACGCTGATAAAAATGCTTGAAAAATTGCCGAAGGCGACGGAAACTCAGAAATATCTATTCTTTTTCGCCTTCAAAATTCGTCAGTGTAGCATTTTTATCAGCAACCCGTCAAGGTCAAGCCGCCTTCAGCGGTGACTGCTTCCTCAGGCTCCGAAAATCTTGAAATATCTATATATATCACTCTCTTTTGTCATGGTGAACTTCGGGTGTTTTTTCAAAAAATCGCTAAAAATCCGAACTTCACTTTGGCAATCAAGGAAATAATTGTATCATACCTGATTGTATTATACAAATTCCAGAGTCCCATAAAACGGACTTTAGCGATAGACAAAGAAAAACTGCCCTCACAGGGAGAGCAATTAACGTGTTTGTGTTACTGTAATTTTTGACGAATAGCTTTAATAAAATCATTTTCGTTTTCGCCTTCAAAAAGAATGTCTAATATTTGTGACGCCTTTCTCAAATACTCAGGACTATCTTCTGTTTCACGGAGCGCAGTTAAATGGTG
>JAZSLO010000125.1:0-2933 GCA_045535415.1 Eubacteriales bacterium | reverse complement strand
ACGCCGACAAAGTCGGCGTCAAAATCAGTCTTTAAATTCAAATAACTTTTTAAGCGGAATTTTGAGAGCATTTGCAATATCAATCAAAGTGTCAAGAGTGCAGGAACAAGCAGCGGTTTCAATCTTTTGCATATAAGTTCTGCTAATATTACACTTTTCTGCAAGTTGTGTTTGCGTTAAACCTTGCTCTTTTCGATGATGGAGTATATTAAGACCAATAGCAAGCCAAGTATCGAAATTTTGTCCCTTCATTCAAGTCACCACCTTTTGAATATATTATAAAATAATCTATTTTAATTATCCACAAACAAAATCTTCGCAAATGCAAACAAAAAGATTGCAAAAACAACTTGATTGTGATATAATGCGTATATATTGTTTGTATTTGTGTTTGTTTTGTATTCAAAAGGCGGTATTAAATTTGAAAAATATATGTAGCTTTGCGGGACATTCAACTCTGTATAATTCAGATAAAATATATAAACTTGTTTTGAGCGAAATAGAAAACCTAGTTTTAAATGAGAATGTCACGGAATTCTGGGTGGGAAATTACGGTGACTTTGATAAACTTTGCGCAAGTGCGGTAAGAGTCTTAAAAGAAAATTATCCCGATATAAAACTTTGCCTTGTCATTCCGTATCTCACAAAAGAAATAAATGAGTATAAAGAGGAATATTATAAAAAATTCAATCACATACTTATTTCAGATATTCCTGCAAATACGCCAAAGCGGTTTATGATTTCAAAGAATAATGAGTATATGGTTAAAAATTCATCACATCTTGTGTGCTATGTTGAATATGATGGTGGAGCGAAGAAAACGCTTAATTTTGCTTTAAAAAATAAAAATATCAAAATTATAAATATTGCATTTATAAATTAAAGGCTGATTGCAGTTGCAACCAGCCTTTTGTGTTTTTAATTCTTCTTTTCAATCGCCTGAACAAGAGGACTTGATAAAAGTCCTGTATCAGAGAGCATATATTCATAGCTCCACTGAGGCATTTCGTCTCTTGTGTAATGAGTCTTTTGCGCGGGGGATGCGGGTTTGTATGTGTACCATATCCAAGGTGCAAAGTTTTCACTTGCTGCGGCATTGTGTAAAGGTCCAAAGGTGTTGACTCTGTTGCCGAGAACCTCAATTTCAAGAGTGTGTTTGCCTTGAGAAACATCTTTGATTGTCATTTCGTACGGAGCATATGCAATGTAGCCCTGAAGTTTTCCGTCAAGATAAACCTTTGTTGCATGGCCTCTGTATCTTGATGTACGAACAAATAAGTCACATTCGGGTGTGTCAATTTCCATCTTGTAAGTAACATTTCCGCCATAGAACGCAAGTCCTTGCTGAGAAAGACTTCCAAAGCCGATTTTTTCGGAGTTTTTGGAAATTACAGCTTTGCATCCTGAAACATTTACATCAAAGTCGCCGAGGATAAAGTAGTTTTCAATACTTGTTCTCGGGCCAAAGGGTGCAACGATAATAATTTCGTTGAGACCTTTTTTGAGCGCTCCTGCTTTGTATTTGATAATGCTCTCGTCAACGTAGTATCCGCTTGGCGTGAGAGCAATGGATTTGCCGTTAATGCGGATTTCTGTTGCGCCTTCGCCTGCAATTTCTATATTTTTGATTTTGTCAGTACATTCAACATCAAATTTTAATGTTACGAAGTTTTCGATAACTTCCTCGTCAATAAGCCACGGCTGAAGTCCGTCACCACTTGCCATGGGGAAGCCCTTGACTTTGCGAAGTGTCTCGTCTATACGCAAAATCTCATCTTTTTCGCAGAATTCTCCCTCGTCATTGAGCTTGTATTCTGCAAGGTCAAGAACATATACATTGTCTTCTTCACGAGAGTATTCAACGCCGTCAAAGAATCTGTATGTTTTGAGAACATTTTTCTCTTTCTTTTCCTCAAAATAGCTTCCTTGTCCTTTTGTGAGCTTCAAAAGAAGTGAATCGTGCATAAAGAGAGTTTTGTAAATGTATGTTTTGCCATTCTTGGTCTCAAAGTCTACCTTTTCAACCTCGCCCGAAACAGTGTTGTAAACTTCGGGAATATATTCACCATTTATAACAAAAGTTAAAACTTCCTGATCGGCAAGGTCGATAACACGGCGCTTGTCATAGTGGATGCCGTCAACTCCGTTCTTCACACAGTGAGCAAAGAACATCCATTTTACATCTCCGTCAAGTCTTACATTGTGAGCAAAGTTTCTTGAGGGTTTTCCGTTTTCCTGAATTATCTTTGCAGTTTTTTCGCTTTCAAGCGCATTTGATATTTCAACCATGTCAAAGGGAATAACTTCACACTTTGAATAAAGGTCTTTTACTTCATCGGATTTGATTGCGTCAATGTATTTTGGACATTCGCCGATAAATACAATTCTTCCGCCGTTTTCTTTGAATTTCTTTAAGATTTCAAAGGTTGTGCGTCTTATTGTTTCGCATCCGGGAACTATAATTGTCTTGTAGGACATAGCACCAACGCAAAGAGCGTCAGTTGATTCTTTATACTGTGAGGGGAGAAGTGATTCGCTTATAAAGTCAAAGTCAACCATATCTGTTATAAGCCATTTTGTGAGATTCTGGAAGTTTGAATCAAGAAGCTGTCTCTTTTCAGCCGTTTTGTCATTAGGGCCAAAGTTTATCCAGTATGTTTCAATGGGGTGAATCACACCAACATTGACACAGGGAGTACCTCTTGTCAGAACTGTATTGAGTCTTGCATAATGGTCTTCGACATACGGATAGTCCTTGTACCATGGCGACTGATAATTGATTGATGCAGGGTAGTCGCGCTTTGCACAGCCCTTCATCGAAACCCATGAAAGATGGGGAACACGAACGCTGACACCTAAAGCCGCCTGCCAGTCGCCCTGGAATTTGTGGCCTCTGAAATCAAAGTCCCAGTTAGTAACGCCATAAAGTTCCG
>JAZSLO010000099.1:0-1628 GCA_045535415.1 Eubacteriales bacterium | reverse complement strand
CATAAGGAAGAGGTTTTCTGTTTCGATTTTCGTTAGGATTGATGTTTCCGTAATATAATTCATCAAGAAAGCTCATTTTCGCACCTCCATCGAATAGACTAAATCTCGCAATACAAATTCTTCAGCCGAGTGACGAATGTTGTTCATTGCACCAACCCAAGTCATTTGGTCTTTTGCTTTGAGTTCCTCAGTGATGCCTTGCTTGACCGCCATATCCTTAATAAGCCTATCAACCATCTCCTTTGCAGATGTGTCAATTTCTTCAAGATATGCAAGCCAAGTCCCGTTGAGCATTTTCATTGAGTAGAAAGCAGGGCGGTTTTCTTTGATAAATATTGAGTGCATCCGTCCATACCTGCCGATATTATACACTTTATCATCAGGTACAGTTAGATTTGGAATGTAATAATCGCCGCTTTTGACATACTCAATTCCGTTTTCAATAAATTTTTCTTTCATAGCGTAAACGCCTCCTTTAAATTTGGTATCTTCATTTTATCAGAAGGCATTTACTTTGACGAATGTGCGGATAAAAAGAAAAGAGGAAAACCCATTTTACTGAGTTTTCCTCATCTTCTTACCTCGCAATGCTCGTATTCCTATCAACTGTCCTTAGGAACCCGTGGCAAAAGCGTATGAGTTTTTTGTTTTGTTATTCTGCGCTTCTTCCCGCAATCGAGATTTTAAGGACGAGCTCGGCAAGTAAACCGTAAGGATTGGTTCTTGATGTTTTTAAAAGCGTATCATATTCGAGAACAAGTTCCGACACAACCTTTGCAAAGGTTGTGCCCTTGAAATCAGGGTCTCTTTTTGAAATGTAGGAAAGCAGGTTTTTGACTGCAAAATCGTAAAGTCCCGCTTTTTTCGCAATGTCAACGCTTGTAAATCCCATTTTTGAATATTTGTCAACAAGACATAAATCTCTTGCAGTTTTTGAAAGAGTTCCGAGGATTATCTGAGGTTCTTCCTTGTTGTTGACGACAAATTTGAGAGCCTTTGCGGCTTTTGTATAATTTCCCGAAAAAGCGCCGTTTGATATGTCAAAAATTTGCGCCTGAAGACTTTTTGTGCATAGAAAATCAATGTCTTCATTTGTAAGAGTATCTCGATTTTCAAATTTCAGATATTGGATGCACTTGTCAATTTCGTTTTTGAGATTTGTCATATCATTTCCGACACAGTTGAGAAGGTAAACCGCAACATATCTTTCAACATTTATTTTTTCAAGCGAAAAATGTCTTAAAGTCCATTTTATAAGACTCGGACTTCCGGGGGCTTCAAAAGGAAAGTTGACAACAAGTGACATTTCCGATATTTTCTTGTAAATACCTTTTGAAAAATCAGGTTTTGTGTGCGGATAAAACCAGAATAATACCACAACTTCATCCGAAAGCTCCGACAGAACATCCAAAAATTGTTCTTCCTCTTTCTTTGAAAGCTGTGAAAAATCGGGCTCAACAAGTTTTACAACACGCATTCCCGCCGAGTCATCTTCTTGAGTTTGCTCATCGTCAAGCGAGAACATATCAATGCTTTGTGCGGCATATGTGGAGATTGAATTTATAAAATCATAAAGGTCGAATTCGTCAAAGTAGAAGCTCTTTTTGTTGAGAGAGGTATCAGAGCAT
>JAZSLO010000172.1:0-10004 GCA_045535415.1 Eubacteriales bacterium | reverse complement strand
CTTCCATATCCGAAAGTGCAACTCTTATTGCACATTCCATTCTCTTTTTGAAAAGTTTACATCCGTATTCGTAAACTCCCTTTACATTTCCGCAAGCGTGATATGCGTTTGCTGCACATCCGCCCGAGCAGTAAAGTCTCGCCCAGCAAGTTTTACATTCCTCTCTTGCATAGACATTACAGGATTTGAATTCGTCCTGAACCTCTTTATTTGTAACGCCTTTCCAGATGTCGCCGAGTTTATACTTTTCATCGCCAACAAACTGATGACAAGGGTATAAATCACCCCAGGGCGTTACTGCCATATATTCCGTTCCCGAGCCACAGCCCGAAATTCTCTTATAAATGCACGGGCCTCCCTCAAGGTCTATCATATAGTGATAGAATGTGAAAGGCTTTCCCTCTTTTTTCTTATCCATCATAAGCTTTGACAGTTTTTCATACTGTTCAAAGAGAATCGGCAAATCCTCATTTGTAAGAGCCGATGCGTCCTCGGGCGAGCAAACAACAGGTTCCATACTGAGTTCATTAAATCCAAGTTCAAGCATTTTTTCAATGTCTTTTACAAAATCCGTGTTCGCATGAGTAAATGTTCCACGCATATAGTAGTCTTTTCCGCCACGCGCTTCAACAAACTTCTGGAATTTGGGAACAATCTTTTCCCAGCTTCCGTTTCCGTTATAATCAACCCTGAATCTATCGTGAACTTCGCGTCGTCCGTCAAGGCTGAGTACAACATTGCTCATTTCTTTATTTGCAAATTCTATAACTTCATCGTCAACAAGAACGCCGTTTGTGGTAAGAGTAAATCTGAAATTCTTGCCTCTTTCCTTTTCAATGCTTCTTGCATACTTTACAAGGTCCTTTACAACATCCCAGTTCATAAGCGGCTCGCCGCCGAAAAAGTCAACTTCAAGATTTGTTCTTGTTCCCGAATTCTCAACTAAGAAATCAAGTGCCCTCTTTCCCGTTTCAAAGCTCATAACCGCTCTTTCACCGTTGAATTTGCCCTGACTTGCAAAGCAGTATTCACAGTTCAAATTGCAGGCATGTGCAACATGAAGGCAAAGTGCCTTTACAACACCCGAAGTTTTCTCTTTTAAAACATCTGCCTTATCTTCAAAGGTGTCGGGGCAAAAAAGGCTTCCCTCATCTTTAAGATCGGCAATCTGCTCGTAACATTCCTCAATTTCACTTTTGTCTGTGTCCGCATACTTTTGACACAAAGACTCTACAATTTCGTCCTTTGTGCTGTTTTCAAACTTTTCAATTATGTCGTATGCTATATCATCAACAACATGAATTGCTCCCGAGCAAACATCGAGAACAATATTCATATCAAACAATTTATACTGATGTACCATTTATGTATGTATCCTTTATCTTTAATAAATGAAAAAGGCCGCCGCACTTTTAGTGCAGCAGCCTTGCCATTTTACAATTACTTGTTTTCAGTCTTGCTTTCGCACTTCTGATTTGCAATACCGCAGCTTGTCTTACAAGCAGACTGGCAGGATGTCTGACATTCGCCGCAGCCGCCCTTCTTTGCGCTTTCGCAAAGGTTGCGAGTCTTAACTGTCTTAATATGTTTCATGACAAATAACCTCCTAGATATCAATAATTATACTATAATATACCACTTTTTTTACATAAAGTCAATAGCCAATGTTAAAATCACATTGTGTAAAATTCATAGTAATAATATCCGTCGATAAGTGAATATCCTGCATATACAAGCTCCCAGCCAAATCCTTCACAGAACAGTTTTGCAGGAACATAAGTTGTGCCGCCAACAAGCAGAATTTCGCCCGTTTCAAACGGAAACTCTCCAAAATAAACTGTGCTCTCGCCAACTGTCATCTTTAAGTTTTGTCCGCCCGGGAAATATTTGCTCGATACATTTATAACACCCTTGTTATAATCTATTGTAACCGTATTCTCATATGCCGCCTCAAGAGTTTGTCTTAACGGAACATAAATCTGTCCGTTAACAACAGGAAGATACTGACATTCTTCGCCAACATACCAGTATGGATATTCAGGTTCTTCCACCCAGCCGTCTTCCTCATAATAATAATCATCATCGGGCACAGGGCTTGGCATTACATCTTCAAGAGTAAAAGAATTTTCCTCTGTTAAAACGGGAAATTCCACTGTTGTTGAGCCGACCTTTGAAATATCGCAATCTGTTGAAAAAGTAAAGTCCAGTGACAATCTGTTCTCATACTGCCACGCCTGACCTGTCAAAAGTTCAAACATTTTTGAAATATCCATTTCAATATCTGCTCTTGAACTTTCGTGTATTATATTCATGCCGTCAAGAGTATATTCGCAAACTAAACCATCATCGCCAAGGAATTTCATATTCTTAAATATTTCGGTAAATGCCGCCATCATAATCATTTCTTCCTGCGTCATTTCCTGTGAAGACGCTGAAATCTGAGCCATCATACCGAAAATGTCAGCACAGTACTGCGAAAAGCCCTCGTTATCAAGAGTCATTGTATACTTTGAACCCGAGCCTTCAAACTTCACATACTTGTAAAGGCTTTCAACAAGAGGTTTTGATATGGATTCTATGTATTCTTTACTGAAAACGGACTTTAACATATCCATTTCTTCTTGTGCAAGATACTGCGCCAAATCCATTTTCAAATACTTGTTCTGAATAGGGCTTAAAACAATCATTTCAAAAACTTCGTTGCCCTCTTTTGTAAGGTCAATATTAAGCCACAGACCCTCTTTTGAGTTTATTGTAATATCAAGATTTGAGTTTGGCTCAATATAATACTTTTCCTCTGTTGTCAAAGCCAACTTGATTTTTTTGAAATCCTCGCTCATATCTGCCTGAAGGAACATTTCCCCGTCACATGAAAGAAGCGTTTTCAGGAGTGTTTTTAAATCGACAAAGTATTCGATTTGCTCTGGCATTTCAACTTCTTCAAGAAAAGCCACAATGCTCTGGGCATTATCAAAGGTCATTGAAATTTTGTATGATGCGGTGTAGTTGTTATATTCCTTTTGCATAAACTCAGGGATATCTGCCGCCGCAAATACATTTGTAATAAGAAGTAAACTTGCAAGTACAAGAGTTAATAATTTTTTCATTCCTGTAACTCCTTTCAATATTTTGTAATTTTATTTTATCACATCAAAGGCTTAGGTGCAACTATATTTTATTTATTTTTATAATTTTTTTAAAGACAAAAAGCGCAAAATATCCTAAGACCGTGCCAAATGTATTAAGCAAAAGATCATCAATTTCAAAAACTCCCATTTTGAAAACAAATTGCAAACTCTCTATTGCAAGTGAAAAAGCGAATCCCAAAAGAATCGTTTTTAAAAAGGTGGATTTTTGAAAAATGCACGGAAGTAAAAAGCCAAAAGGCACAAACCACAGAATATTTCCGAGAAAAAGTCTTAAAAACTGCCAGGTCGTGCTGTTTTTATATACACTTATAAGGTCAGAAAACAAACTAAGATTATACGAATAATCAGAAAGCGCCGTATCCCTGAGCACCGTCAGTCTTAAAACAACAAAAATGTATATGCAAAATGCAACTGCAAGTAATTTTCTCATTTTTGCGTATCCCCCAAAACCATTTTGCGAAAAGCTTTAAGACAAATTTCAAAATCGTCTTTGTCATACATAAAATGCGAACTGTTTTTCATAATACACATCTTTATGTTTCTTTTCTTTGGAATATACTCACTTGATTTCATACTTACAAGTTCGTCATTTTCCGACAAAAAGATAATGGTTTTCACTTTCAAATCTTTTATTGTTTTTCTCGCTCGTGCGCTTTCTCTGAAAAGTTCGATATATTTTGGCGCCCAGCCTGCATACTCCCAGAGTCTTAAATTTGTTTCAACACTGCTGGCATTTTTATATGCCTCGCCTACTGTATCGCCGTCTTCAAATAAGTCAAAGAGCATTTTTATTGAATTTACTGCCGCCTCGACTTTGACGCCTATTCTAAGCGGCATCTGGAGTAAAATCATTGATTTGACTTTATCCGGATACATAAGTCCGAGCATAAGTGCAAAAAGCGTTCCCATTGAATGAGCAACTATATGTATTTCGTTTAAATTTCTTGACATTTCCTCAAAAACATCAAAAACCTGATTTTTCCATTTATCCATAGATGTTTTGGAAAAATCCAGAACATCTCCGCCGTGTCCGTCAAGTAGTATATTATATATTGCCGTATCCTCGGGGACCAGCTTTACAAACTCGTCAAAATGCCTCGGGCTTCCGAGAATCCCGTGCATAAACAGGATTCCCTTTTTCTGCCCTTCTTTATGTCTTATAACCTCACAATGTTTCATAAAATCACTTCTTTTAAAATGTTACTTTGCAAGAACAATATCGTCAATCGCTTGTAATTCGTATTTTGTAAATTCGGTGTTGTCAAGCATTTTTATATTGTCGAGTATCTGCTCACACTTTGATGCGCCGATAAGAACGCTTGTTACAGGCTCTTTGGAATATACCCAGGAAAGCGCCATCTGTGCAAGGCTCTGTCCTCTGCCCTTTGCTATTTCATTTAATTTTTTAACCTGCATAAGTTTTGCCTCGGACAGATAATCCTCTTTCAAAAATCTTCCGTCGGTCTTTATTCTGCTGTCACTTGGGATTCCGTTTAAATATCTGTCGGTAAGAACACCCTGTGCAAGAGGCGAAAAAATAATCATTCCTTTTTTCATATCCTTTGCAGCGTCAAGTATTCCGTTTTTCTCGGGACTTCTATCAAAAATTGAGTATCTGTTCTGATTTATTACAAAAGGACAATGAAGCTCATTCAGTATCTTTGAAGCCTTTCTCATTGTAACGCCATCATAGTTTGAAAGTCCTGCATAAAGAGCTTTTCCGCTTTTAACGGCCATATCGAGTGCCCACATTGTTTCATAAAGAGGGGTGTCGGGGTCGGGTCTGTGATGATAGAATATGTCAACATAGTCAATACCAAGTCTTTTAAGACTTGCATCAAGGCTTGACAAAAGATACTTTCTGCTTCCAAAATCGCCATACGGTCCTTCCCACATATAGTATCCCGCCTTTGTGCTTATAACCATCTGGTCACGATAAGGCTTCATATGGTCGTTTAAAATTTTTCCGAAGTTTGTTTCGGCACTTCCGCCGGGAGGTCCGTAGTTGTTGGCAATATCAAAATGTGTAATGCCGTTGTCAAAGGCACAAAAACACATATTTTTCATATTTTCAAAATCAAAACCCTCGCCAAAATTGTGCCACAGTCCAAGCGATACCGCCGGAAGCTTAAGTCCGCTTTCGCCGCACTTTCTGTACTGCATTTTGCTATATCTTTCCGAATTTGCCGTGTAACTCATATCCCTGCCTCCTTTTTTATTAGTATACCACAACATTTGAAAAGTATCAATAAAAAAGACCGTTATACAAACTTATCACTTTGGCAAGTGTTTTATATGCCATTTCGGGATATATTTATTATACCACAGTGGGATAATATTGTCAAGAGGTGTCGATATGAAACTACGAGAATTAAGAAAAAGCCGAGGAATATCTCAATTAAAACTTGCAATGGATTTGAATATGAGCCAAAATACAATAAGCCGATATGAAACGGGAGAACGAGAACCAGGGATAAATGAACTTATATTGTTTGCGGACTATTTTGATGTATCAATCGACTTTATTGTAGGAAGAACGCAAAATCCAAAAATGCAAAAATAAAACAGGTCATATAAATGACCTGTTTTTTCTTTTTTATTCTTATTTCTCGTATCCGCCTGCGTTATATTTTGTAATAACTTCCTTCATAATACGGGCAGAACGCATAAGTTTTTCTTCGTACTTGGGGATTGTCGGCGACCAGGTTGTCATAATAAAGCCTTCAAGTCTTTCGGGTGCTATTACATCAAGGCAGTGCTTTACAGTACAGTCAAGGTTTTCGTCGCAAACGTTGTTGCTGGCAGTGGGCATCTGGTCAAAGCCGTGGTCTTCAAGGTCTTTATATGATGTCCATGCATCATTGAGCCAGCCCTCTGTTTCCTCAAATTCGTGGTAATACCAGTTACTGATAAGTACATCCTTTGACATATTCTCGTGGAACGAATCGTGATACTTCTTGTCTGTGTGCCATACATAGTCGCCCCAGATCCAAGGTCTTGCGCCGTTTTTCTTACAGCAGTCGCAAAGGAAATTGAAGTCGTGCCAGAAGAGTTCGCCGTGACGGATAATACAAAGGTTCATTGTGTTCTGAATCGAGAAACATTCTTCATCCATACCAAGATGGAAGAGTCTGGGATGCTCGAAAAGTTCGCAAACTTCGTCAATAAGATCGGCACAAACCTGATAGTATTCGGGAGTTGATACCATTCTTGCATATTTTCCAAGCCAGATGTCGTGACCTGTTGAGAAGTTGAGTTTGGGTATTACTTCAAAGCCCATAGATTTAAGTCTTGCAATTTCAGCACGCATTACATCCTTTGAAAGTGAGCCTTCAACCGCAAGTTCGGGGTGTGAATCATATATAACCGATTCCGCAAGGTCAACAATTATCTGATTGCAACCCGCCTTCTGAAGTTCCTCCGAAAGTTTATGCCAGAGGTCCATATCAAATCTGAGATAATCAGTTGCACAAGTTTCGGGCTCTCTGCAAGCAAAGCACTTTATACCATCCTTTTCTGCGTGATCGGCATACATATTAAAGCCAAAATGCGCAAGAAAAGACCATTTTAATTCTTTTGCCATTGTTTTTTCCTCCTGAAAAAGCATTTTACACAAGTATTCTACCATATAAACCCATTCCCGTCAACACAAAAAAACAAAGCCCTGCAAGGATTTTTCCTTGCAGGGCATATATTTTACTTTATTTCCTGTTCGAGATTGTCAAAAACATCTGCGGAGAAAAATTCTCCGAGTGTAATATCAAGTCCGTCGCAGAACTTTTTGATTGTAGTAATTGAAACATCCCGTCTGTTTCTATCAAGCATACTGTATGCCGTTGACGGTGTTACCCCCGAAATATTCGCAAGTTCGTTGATTTTAATATTTCTCTCGTCACAAAGTTCACAAAACCTCTTTGCAACCGCATCCTTGACGCTCATTTTTGTTGCCATTATTTATTGTATTCCCCATTATTATATTTTTCAGTTACGAGCTTTACATCATTTACAGCACGCATAAGTTTTTCTTCGTATGCGGGCATTGTGGGCGACCAGGTTGTCATAAGGAAACCTTTGAGTCTTTCGGGTGCGATTACCTTTGTGCAATGTTCAACTGTAAGGTCGAGGTTTTCATCCGTCGCATCGTTACTTCCCGCAGGAATCTGGTCAAAGCCTGCCTTTTCAAGCTTTTCGTATGCACTCCATGAATCGTAAAGCCATCCCGAAGTTTCTTTAAAGCTGTTATAATACCAGTTGCTGATAAGTACATCCTTTGACATATGTTCAAAGAAAGATTCCTCGTACTTCTTATCGGTGTGCCACATATAGTCGCCCCAAATCCACGGTCTTGCGCCGTTCTTTTCACAGCACTTTACAAGATAGTAAAAGTCGTGCCAGAAAAGTTCGCCGTGACGGATAATACAAAGATTCATTGTTTCCTGAATTGAGAAACATTCTTCGTCCATACCAAGATGGAAAAGACGGGGTTTGCCAAAGAGTTCGCAAACTTCGTCAATAAGGTCTGCACAAACCTGATAGTATTCAGGTGTTGATACCATTCTCGCATACTTTCCGAGCCATATATCGTGACCTGTCGAGAAGTTGAGTTTGGGAATTACTTCAAATCCAAGACCGCGAAGTCTTGAAATTTCGTCTGAAAGTTCTTTCTTTGAAAGAGTTCCCTCGATTGCAAGTTCGGGGTGTGAATCGTATCTCACGCCTTCCGCAAGGTCGAGGATAATCTGATTACAGCCGGCAGCCGCAAGACCTTCTGTCATCTTGTGGAACACTTCTTTGTTGAATCTCAGATAATCTGTTGCAATAGTTTCGGGTTTGTTAATTCTCCAGGGGTTGCACTTAATTCCGTCCTTTTCCGCGTGGTCAGCATACATATTAAAGCCAATATGCGCGAGAAATGACCAAGTCATCTTATCTGCCATTTTTATTCCCTCCAAAAAAAGAAAGTTTATATTGCAATAATAACAAAAGCTCTCAACTGTGTCAATCACTTAATAAGTTACAAGCGCTGACATTTCACTTTTATTGCGAATATTGTGCCACAAAGCAAAGAAGTTGTCAATGTATTAAAAGAGAAAGGTATTGTAAAATTTAGTTTCTTCCTCCGGCAATGTTGTCAAGCTGACTAAAATAAAATCCCGAACGCTTGTTGCGTTCGGGATTTATATGTATTTATGTGCAAAATAGATACAAAAAATTTTTGCATTCCATTTTCCTGTTTTGCTTTATGAACCACTTTAATGGTTGCGGTAATACCACCTTTGTTATGATTCAGGGCATTATCGGCGGTATATGTGTTCGACTCCCGGTTTCTTAGGCGATGAGTAAAATCATACCGGTATCTTTATTCCGTATAGGCCTTGCAACCCAAATATCAACTGCAGTGCAAATTCTCCTTTTGCTGTGTTTATTTCTACAGTTTTGGAGTCCTAAACTTAAAATTGATATCAATTATATAGCACCTAAAGCTATCATCACCTGCAAAACTACGAAACTAACATATATTCCCAGCAACAATATACCCTGCCATCTTTGCAATTTGCCTTTTATAAGCGTAGGAATTGTCATTATTCCCATAACTGTAACCATCAAAGGAATTTCAATCAGTTGTGATGTGTTATATCCAAACAATTTGCTTCCGTCAGGAATAACAAACGGTGAAATTGTGGTGGCAGCACCGCTTACAAGTACTAAATTAAAGATATTGGCACCAATAATATTACCTAATGACAAAGCACCATGTCCCTTAACAAGCGCTGTGATTGCAGTAACAAGTTCCGGAAGTGATGTGCACAAGGCAACAACCGTCACACCCACTACTTCCGTAGGAATACCCGCCATACCTGCCAAAGAAACCGACGAGGCTTCAAGCATATCGGCACCAATCGCTATTAATCCGGCACTGATTATCAAAAGAATCAAACACTTTACAACCGAACCGCCTTCTTGTTCGTTATCATCGCTCACTTGCTCTTTTGACTCTTTAATACCTCTATATGTCGTCATAGTCATATATACACAGAAAACCAAAAGCATAACTACACCAAGACCGCGTTCAAATCGGCCAAAAATGTAAGCTGCTACAATATAAATTGCTGCGGATAAAAAGAAGATTAGCACCGGAACTTTTATTGTTTTTCGGCTGACAGGTGCAGGTCGAATCGCAATAGTCAATGCAGCAATCAATGCGGTGTTACAAATAATTGAACCTATTGCATTTCCATATGCAATAGCTCCGTTATTATTAACTGCCGCTGTAACAGACACCATGACTTCAGGTAATGTAGTACCTATAGATACAATGGTAGCACCAATAATAACCTCCGGCACACGAAATCTCTTTGCAATGCCAACAGAACTATCTACAAACCAGTCACCGCCTTTAATCAGCAGTAAAACACCGATTACAAACAAAGCTAATGCGCCAGGTAAGTTGGCAGTTAATCCGTTGTACCAAGTTAAAAATTGTGTGATCATAAATTTCTCCTTGTATATTGTTTAATTATGCTTTTACACAGAACATTTACTCACCTGTAGCAAAAAAACTAAATACTTGATCTTCATAGCCTTTAATCACTTAACAGGCAATTATGTAAATAAACTTCCAATGCATATAATATCATATGTTACCAAAAAAATCAATAAAAACCTTGCCAGAAAAATAATTTATTTTATTTTTCTCTACTGGGCTCGAATACAGAAAGGTGCACACGGTCGCACAGTTTTTCGCACACGCGTCAGGAAAAGCTGACACTGTTTCTCACAACAGCAGAAGAAAGAAAGACCGCCGAATCCCGATGGGATTTGGCGGTCTTTGGCTCCCCCTGCTGGGCTCGAACC
>JAZSLO010000065.1:0-5051 GCA_045535415.1 Eubacteriales bacterium | reverse complement strand
GCTACGATCCGACTTTGCTGTTTTTATGCCCTTTAAGGTGCAGGAAATTCAGCACGAAGGAGGAATTTTCCAAGGCGTAAATGTTATCTCCAAGAATATGATTATCGTAAATCGCAGATTTCTTCTCAACGGTAATTCCTTTATTCTTGGTGTTTCGGGTAGTGGTAAATCCTTTACGGCAAAAGAAGAAGTTGTGTCGTTGTTGTTATCAACGGATGCTGATGTCATTATCATTGACCCCGAGCGAGAGTACAAACCACTTGTTGAAGCGATGGACGGACAGGTTATTCAGCTTTCAGCGACAAGTAAAAACCACATTAACTGCCTTGATATTAACAAGGACTATGCAGACGGTGCAAGTCCTATTGCATTAAAGGCAGAGTTTGTACTTTCACTTTTTGAGCAGGTTATGGGACAAGGAAAGGTTGAAGCAATGCAGAAATCTATCATTGACCGTTGTCTGTCAAAAGTGTACGCCCCTTATCTCAAACGAAGTTATAAGGGTAAACCGCCTACACTTATAGACCTTTGCGATTGCCTCAGAGAGCAGGAAGAACCCGAAGCACAGGAACTTGCAACCGCAATGGAACTCTTTGCAAGTGGCTCACAGAACACATTTGCAAAACAGACAAATGTTAATGTCAATAACAGACTTATTTGTTATGACATTCTTGACCTCGGCAGTCAGCTTATGCCCATCGGTATGCTTGTAGTTCTTGACAGCATACTCAACCGTATTACCGCCAACCGTGCAGCAGGCAGAGAAACATATATTTTCATTGACGAAATCTATCTTCTTTTCCAGCACGAATACTCGGCAAACTTCCTCTTTACTTTATGGAAACGAGTAAGAAAGTACGGTGCATTTGCTACGGGTATCACGCAGAATGTTTCCGACCTTCTTCAGAGCCATACAGCACGAACAATGCTCGCAAACTCTGAATTTATAACTATGCTCAATCAGGGCGGTACAGACAAGGAAGACCTTGCAAATCTTCTGCAAATCAGCGAAACGCAGATGACACACATCACCAATGTTGAAGCAGGTCACGGACTTGTTAAGGTTGGCTCGGCTCTCGTACCCTTTGAGCGTAAATTCCCCAAAGACACAGAACTCTACAAACTTATGACTACAAAGCTGGGTGAGTAATATGGGTAAAGGTATCAAAACCCGTGAAGTAGTAAAAGAAATCAAAGTTCACGATTCTGCTGTGAGTGTCGGTGACAGAATAAAAGACATCGGTGTTAAGACAAAAGAAAAAGTCAACGAAAACACGTCACAGCCCGAATCCGTATCTCCTGAACAATATGCAACAGATAAAGTTACAGAGGGTATGCGAACAGGTGCAGAAACAGCAGTAACAGGAACAAAAAAAGTTGCTCAAAAAGGCGTTGACAAGATAAAGCAAAAAAGGGCAGATACAAAGGCAAAGAAAGCATTTGAAGAAGAACTCAAACAAGTGAAAGCGGAAGATGTTTCCGAGTTTTCGCCCGCACCCAATGACGAAAAGCCTAAACCCGATAACCCAAAGGAAAAGTCAACATCTAAAAAAAGTCCAAAGCAGAACACCAACAAACCTATAAAAGAAAAATCTCAAGCTGCTCCTAAATCTACAGAACAAGAAAATTCTCCCAAAGCACCAAAGCAAAAGCAAGGAAAAGCGGTTAAAGAAAAACCGACAACTCCCGAAATAAAAGAAAAGGTGCAAAGCACACCAAAGGTAAGGCAGACAGAAAAAGGAGAGGTTATTGATGAGGTGAAGAAACCCCGGCAAAGAAAACAAACACCCCCTAAAACCAAATCACTTGCAACTGTAAAAAAAGTAAACGCAGATAACAAGAGTATTCGCACTATTGGTGCGGATGCTCACAAGGTTAAACAATCTAAACGCAGTATAGATAACTCACGAAAGAATATCAAGACGGCAAATAACGGTGTTAAATCTGCAAAAAAGACTGCAAAGACAACTAAAACAACTGCCAAGCAGTCAGCCGAAATTGCACAAAGAACTAAACAAGCCGCAAAGGTGGCAGTCAAAACAACCGCTAAAACTGTTAAGGCGGTTGGCAAAGCAATAGTCGCAGGCACTAAAGCAACAGTTGCGGCAGTTAAAGAATTAGCAGCAGCAATTTATGCAGGAGGTCCCGTTGTCATTATAATCATAGTTGTTATTTGCCTTATAGCGGCTATTGGCGGTACTTGTTTCGGTATTTTCTTATCTAATGACGAAACTACGGGAACGGACAAAACAATGTCACAAGCAATATCTGAATTGACATCCGAGCATTATGCAAATCTTACGGCGATGAAAGCATCATATTCCTACGATTTGTTTGAGGTGCAAGGAAATTCCTCTATAAATTGGAAGGATGTTCTCGCAATATACGCAGTAAAGACTACAACATCAACAGAGGAAGCTATGGAAGTAGTTACTCTCGATGAAAAGAAACTTGAACTGCTCCGTGAGATAGTCAATGATATGAATACTATGACAGGGATAGTTACCCCTAAACTTGTAGCCGAAACAACAGTTACAACAGATGCCGAAGGTAATCCCGTAAAAACCACCACTTATGTCACTAAAAAGGTTTTAACGGTTGTCATCGCACAGCTTAACGCAAATCAGACTGCCGAGATTTATAAATTTGACGATGAACAAAAATCACAGTTAGCAGAACTGATGAGTGAGGAATATGACCCGTTATGGATTGAACTCATAGGTGCAAACGGCGATATTGTCATCGGCGAAGGTAGTTGGCAAGGAACAGATATGTTCACTTGGCCACTCGCCGTTGACGGTACAATAACCTCCCGTTTCGGCACAAGAAAAGACCCTATATCGGGAGAAATAAAGACTCACGGCGGAACAGATATAGCAGCAGCTACAGGAACATCAATTCTCGCTGCTGCGGATGGAACTGTCATCTCTGCCACTTGGCATAACTCTTACGGTTACTATGTGAAGATAAAGCATAATGACACTTATTCAACTCTCTATGCTCACTGTTCAGCACTTCTTGTTTCGGAAGGTCAGACAGTAAAGCAAGGACAAGTTATTGCACAAGTAGGCTCAACAGGCTACTCAACCGGACCGCATTTGCATTTTGAGGTTATTCAAAATGGAGTAAGAGTGGATGCTTTAAAATATTACGCACAATAAAAGAGGAAACGGTGGCTACTCGCCACCGTTTCTTTATTTTTGTTGTTATAGTGAACAACTTTCACTCTATATGTTTGTGCAGAAAGTAGAACATTTTAAAAAATCGAAAATTTTTTCGTAACAATTTCGATTTTGCGTCATATATATATAGATTGTTTTTCAAAAACAAGACAAGCCAGAAATAAAACGTTACAAAAACGCATAAATTGTTCGCGTAACAATTCGCAATTTCCGTCATATATACATAGAATGTTTTTTACGAAAGGAATGATAATTTGAGTTTGGAAAATATGAGCAATAAAGAATTTTGGTCAATTATTCAAGAAATAGTGAACTCGGAACCTGACCCCGAATTCAGCGAAGAAAATTTAATTAAAACAATAAATGAGGAACTTACCAAACCTCACTATAAAAGAGATTATCCTTTAATTCACGAATGTTGCTTATCTCTTTCTGAATTTTATGGTTATGAATATAACAATGAATTTGAGGATAAGTCTGAAAAACAGATAAAGCGAACAAAAACAATTCACGATATAACAAAACTTCTAACCAAAGCAAGAACGGCTGTTTTCTAATAAAAATACCCCCGTTCAGAGAACGAGGGCAAAAGTGTATTGAGTTATCTTACAAGAAGTGAAAAGACAAGTCTTACAAACATCATAAAAACTTCAAGGTTGTGTGAGGATTCAGGCATTACAAAGTCTTCTATTTCTGCGCCTGCAGCGATTGCACCAACTTCTCCTATTTCGTAGTAAACATTGTCTACTTCTTTACCTTCTCCACTAAAATAATCTGCAGCGATAAGTTGTCCCTTATCATTATACATAAAAATTGCTTCATTCTGTGAAAAGAGTGAGGCTGCGAATCCTGAATAATCCCCTGCATAATTCCAATAGAACTCGCTCAATGCTTTATTATCATCAAGTGAAACTCCATATCGTGTGGGATCAGGAATAATGTCTTTTGATACAAGGTCATCAACTATTCCTTCTAAATCATAAGTGAATTTTTCTGTATATACTTTTCCATATCCTGCTACTTCACTTTCCTCGACTGATTTGAAAATCATATATTCAGGATATGAAAGAGAAGGAAGCAAATCGTCATCCTCATAGCCTAAAAAGTCAGCAAGAATATCCTCTGATTTATCTTTGTAAACAAAGGAGAAATCCATGTGGCGATTAAACTGCGGGAAATACATAAAAAGTCCCTTTTGTGTTGCAAATGCTTCAATTCTCATAAATCCAAGTTGAGCAGCACCGTAAACTTCGCTAATCTTTTCTCCGTTTTCAGCTTCAATAATTCGTATTGAAGCCTTTTCATAAGAAAAACCGTTCATATTCTCATTTTTCATCGGCTGGTAATAAGTAACTGCTTGCGTTTCTTCAATTTCAGCAAAAAAACTTTCTGTTAGAGTTTCACCCGCTGCGTTAGCACAAATGGAGAACACAGAAGTAAATACTAAAACAAGAGCTAAAACAATACTAACCTTTTTCATAATCCTTATCCTTTCTTATTATGTTTGTGAAGAATAATCACAATATGATTATAAATGTTGTTTAACCGAGTGTCAATGACAATAAACGGCACACTATATCGCTTTTTTTGTCACTTGCACCATAAAGTTTTGTACTGCTTTTACCTGTTTGAGATTACAAAAGTATTTTTGCATCCTAAATCCGCAGTTTTGCAAAAGGCATTGACATTCCCAAAGATGGTGAAAGTATTATATTGGGGTTAATTTTCTCTTTGCTAACAAGTAAGCTATTGATTTTGTGTGAAATCAACAAAAAGCATATTATGGATTTGTTAATAAAGTAGAACTTAATCGAAAAAGCAAAAAAAAATGAAATCTTTTCTGTTTTTTGACCATATGTATATAGGTGA
>JAZSLO010000086.1:0-5243 GCA_045535415.1 Eubacteriales bacterium | reverse complement strand
GTTGTATATGTAAACGGTAAGTCATACCGTACATGTTATCAGTATCTTACAGTTCAGAACTATCATGTAACATATCCCGATGACGATACATCAGCTACAAAGGCTTCAAACTCTGCTCAGACTCAGTATTTGAAGGACCTTCTTACAGCAACAGCTATCGACAGCGAATTTGTATTCTATACATTCGCTAAGAGATATGACTGTATCTACTTCTATGAACCCGTTTCCAGCAAGGGTGCTACATACTCTGAAGATAACCTCTTAGTTCCCGTTGACTGTGAAGAAAACAGAGAAGTAAAGGCTGAATTTGACGGAACAACAGGCAAAGCTATTTACTACCTCAAGGTTTGGAACGGTGAAAAGGAAACTTACGTTCCCGTTGATATGGATGAATTAAATCCCAAGCCTACTAGATATAAGGACACATATGACTTTGGTGTTGAAATTGTAGAAACAGACTCAAAGAGTTATCCTGCATACCTTGGAAGAATCTGTTCTTATACAGTTGCTCCCGACGGCAGATATATCATCACTCCTCTTCTCCATGCATACAATGAAGAAGGCGAATATATCGGTGTTGACAGAGATGCAAACAGCCTTGTAGAAGAAGATAATACAGACTTCTTTGGTCGCGACTTGTACTTTGAAAGCGAAGCACAGATTAAGAAGATAACAAACACAAGATATGAACTTGTTGATCCTTTGGGATATTCACTCCTCGGTGACGAAGCAGTTGAATATATTGACTACTTTGTAATGAAGGACGATACAAAGATTATTATCAGAAACCACATAACAGGTACTGATGAATATGAATACCTTGAATTTGATAAGGATTCATTCGGCGGCACAACTTCCGAAGATTCCTACCTCTACAATGTTCAGTACATTCTTAAGGGTGATCCCGATTCAAAGGTAAGAGCAGACCTCATTCTCCTTTATGCAGAAGCTGATGACTTTGAATTTGAAACAAAGGAAAGTTCTTCTGACTGGAGAATTATTAAGGATTACACACCCGGAACAGACGACAAGGGTAACTACCGTTACTACTATGACCTCTACAATGTATATACAGGTAAGGTTGAAGAAGGCGTTCCCGGTTCAAAGAGCTACTCTGCAGCATCTTCGCTCAACTATGCATTTAATGCAGTTGCAGGTCAGATAGTAAAACTTTCAACAACAGGCGCTGTTGATGAAACAAAGACAACTTATGACTATATCGACGCTGTTTCCAATACAAACCTTGTATTTATCGAAGACTACTCTGATAGCGACGGAATCCTTGAAATTGTTCCTGTTAACGATCAGGATGGAGCAAACTTCATAGCTGATAACGCAGGCAGATACTTGTATCAGGTAACTGATGAAACAGCTGTAGCAGTTCTCACATCCACAAAGATTGATAACTTCGGAAATGCAGAAATCAAGGCGCTCACAAAGGCTGACCTTGCATCTGCAAAGAAGGAATTCAAGTGCTACAACGATAAGAAGACAAAGAATGACGGAACATTCTATACAGAATATGCTAAGAATGTTAAGTGCTATATGGCATTCACAGATGCTCAGGCTCAGGACGAACTTCCCGCTGTTGATTACATCGTAATTGTTGTACATCCCGGAGAAGTTGATGAATATCTCGACATCTAAATAAAAATCAATATAAAAACTCTCCCGAAAGGGAGAGTTTTTTTGCATATTCCCACGAGTTTTCAAATAAGTATTTATTCAGGGGGCGTGGGGAAATGACAGGCAAAGCACAGCGAACAAAAATGTCTTTCAGAAATGCATTTGCAACTTTTACAAACAAAATAATAACGATAGTTCTGAATTTTTTGTCAAGAACATTGTTTATAAGGGTGCTTGGCACACAGTATCTTGGACTTTCAGGACTTTTTGGCAATATTTTTTCGGTAATATCTCTTTGCGAGCTTGGTTTTGGTGTTGCTTTCACGCAATCCCTGTATAAGCCTATTGCAGAGAATGACGAGATTGAAGTTTCAAGGATAATAAATTATTATACTAAAATCTATACAAGAATTGCAGTTGTGTGTGCGGTTCTTTGTGCTTTGTGTGTGCCTTTTCTGGATGTTTTTGTAAAGAGTGATACGAAAATTGACGGAATCCTTGGAATATATATTTTGTTTTCACTTCATACGGTGGTGTCATTCCTTCTCACACCTAAAATGACACTGCTTATATGCGACCAGCATATGTATCTTGTGTCAGTGCTTAGAAGTGCTTTTTGTGTTATAATTTTTGTTTTGCAGTGTATAGTGCTTATTTACACACAAAATTATACACTTTATTTGTGTGTCAGAATTTTGCTTTTGTGTGTGCAAGGGTGCATTGTAAATGTTGTTGCAGATAAAAAATACACCTTTCTGAAAAAAGGTGTATTTCCTGCTTATGAGTATAAAAAAAGGCTTTTTAAAAATGTAAAAGCACTTATGTTCCATAAAATAGGCGGAATTTTGTCGCATTCAACGGACAGTCTTTTGATTTCATATATTCTGGGACTTGAGTGTATGGGTATGTACTCCAATTATGCGCTTGTGATAAATTCGGTGGTGTCGGTTATAGATATTGCAATAGGTGCTCTGTCTGCAAGTGTGGGAAACCTTGGTGCGAGTGAGTCAAGAAGTAGAAATATTGAGGTTTTAAGACAAACCGATTTTTTGAATTTTACAATCCTGACAGTTTGTTCGTGCGTTCTTTGCGGGGCTTTGAATCCCGTAATGGCACTTTGGATAGGAAAAGAACTTGTCTTTGGCGATATTGCTGTTATGATTATAATATCAAGTTTCTATTTTTCCTGTATAAGAGACCCTGTGCAAATTTTTCTGCAAGGATACGGATTTTTTGATAAATATAAATATATGCCGCTCGGGAGAGCGGCAGTCAATCTGGTGCTTTCTGTAATTTTTATCAAAAAAATGGGAATTGCAGGGGTGTTTCTCGGAACTTCACTTTCAATAGCCTTAGTGCCACTCTGGTGTGAAATAAAAGTGCTGTTTAAATACGGATTCAAAACAAGTGCAAAGTCGTTTTATAAAGATAGTTTCTTTCATATTGTCACAAGTTTTGTTCTTTGTGGTGTTAGTTTTTATGCGTGTAAAAACTTTCCTGAGACGGTTTTGGGAATTGTGCAAAGATGTGCCTTGTCGGCGTTTTTGTCGGGTGCGGGAATATATATATTGTACGGAAAAACACAAATTTTTGCCGACACGGTGCAAATGTTAAAAAACATAAGAAGAAAAATTTGATTTATATGTTTTTTGCGTTTTGCTTTCGGTATGCGGAGGGCAAAAGTCCCGTGTATTCACGGAAGGTCTTTGAAAAATATGATTGATTTTCAAATCCGCATTTTGAACAAATCTGGGATATTGACTCGTCTGTTCCGATAAGAAGTTGTATTGCAAAGTCGCACCGCTTTGAGTTAATCTGCTCAATAAGGGTGTGCCCGGTTGCTTCTTTGAAGGTTCTGGCAAAATAATATTTTGAAAATCCTACCTTTTCGGAAACATAGTCAAGCGTCAGCTTTTTTGTAAAATTGAGGTCTATGTATTCAATAGCATCCTTTATTGCGGCAGAACATTTTGCAGAAGTTATTGCTTTTTTTGAATCTGTAAATGGCCTTGAATAGTTTTGGCATATGTAAACAAGATATTCAAGCGCACACGCGCGAACATGGGCTGTGTAAAATTTGTTTTGGGTATCAAAATATGCACTTTCCAGTTTTTCCATAAGAATTTGCGCTTTCTGGTCGTGCAGGATGCTGTCAAACCTTATTTTTGTAAGGTCTATCGAGTTCTGCTCAAGAAAAGATGCATCAATGATAAGACACCTGTATGTAACACTTGTATTTGAAGATATGGTGTGAAGCGTGTTAGGGTTTATAATAACAGTGTCGCCCTTTGAAAAGTGCACAACTCTTGAATCAAGATGAACGCTGCCGTTCCCATCTGTACACAAAAGAAACTCCGGGTTATAGTGCCAGTTTGTTGAAGAATGGGTTTTTTCTCTGACACGCGTGTGAAAAATAAATGGCAGGGGACTTGAATTTATTGAATGATGTTCGTAAACTACACTTTGCATAAATTGCAACCTCACTTATTAGTTTAATTGACAAAAAGTGCTTGACTTTAATTTGAATATATTATACAATGAATTTGGCGAAAAATCAATAAATACTACAGTTTTACGGAGGTGGGAAAATGTATAATTTCCCGATAGGAATCATTATTGATTCTTTTAATATGCCCACAAAGGATGCAATAAAAGAAGCGGCAAGACTTGGCGCAAATGGTATCCAGATGTATGCTACAACAGGCGAAAACTCACCTGAAAATTTGGTTGGAGATAAGAAAAAAGAACTTCTTGATATTGTAAAGTCAAACGGACTTTGCTTTTCGGCTCTTTGCGGAGATTTGGGAATGGGCTTTGGCCATAAGGAAAAGAATCCCGAACTTATCGAAAAGTCAAAGAGAATTCTTGACCTTGCAAAAGAGCTTGAAACAGATATAGTAACAACACATATCGGCGTTGTTCCGTCAGACCCTAATCACGAAAGATATAAGATTATGCAGGAGGCTTGCTTTGAACTTGCACAGTATGCCGATTCTCTCGGTTCGCACTTTGCAATTGAAACAGGTCCCGAAACATCCGCAACACTCAAAGGTTTTCTTGACACTTTGAATTCAACGGGCGTAGCAGTAAACCTTGACCCTGCAAATCTTGTTATGGTAACGGGCGATGACCCTGTGGGTGCTGTACATAATCTCAAGAGATATATAGTGCACACACACGCAAAGGACGGAATTAAACTTCGTGAATCAAACCCCGAATATATCTATCAGATAGTACATCCCGTACCTCCGGAAATAAGAGATATGAAGTTCTATGAGGAAGTGCCTCTCGGACAGGGCAGCGTTGATTTTGTAAAGTACCTTGCGGCTCTTGAAGAAATCGGATACAAGGGATTTTTAACAATCGAAAGAGAAGTCGGCGATAATCCTGCAAAGGATATTACCACGGCAGTTGATTTTCTCAAGGGAATTATAAATAAGTAAGATAAAAAGGAGAAACGACAATGAAAATTTCAACAAGCTCATACTCCTTCCAGCAGTACATAAGAGAAGGAAAGCTAACACAGATTGATACAATTGAAGCGGCTCATAAACTCGGCTTTGAGGCAATAGAATTTATTGACCTTCGTCCCGTTGAAGAACCTACCCTCGAGCAGC
>JAZSLO010000082.1:0-2448 GCA_045535415.1 Eubacteriales bacterium | reverse complement strand
CACTGCGTCAATTTCATCAATAAAAATAATTGCATTTGCACTCTTTTTTGCAGTATCAAACAAATCTCTTACTCTTGATGCTCCGACACCGACATACATTTCAACAAAGTCAGAACCGCTTATTGAGTAGAAAGGAACATTTGCCTCACCTGCAACTGCCTTTGCAAGAAGTGTTTTACCTGTACCGGGAGGGCCTACAAGAAGAACACCTCTCGGGATTCTTGCGCCAAGCTGAGTATATTTTTTAGAATCCTTAAGGAAAGATACGACTTCTTCAAGTTCTTCCTTTTCCTCGTCAGCTCCCGCAACATCCTTGAATGTAACCTTATTCTTTTCGTTTGAGCCGAGTTTTGCTCTTGCTCTGCCGAATGAATTTATCTTGCCGCCTTTTCCGCCGGGCGCCTGATTCATAACAAACATCCAAAGGACAATAAATATTACTATTATTATAACATAAGGCAAAAAGCTTACCCACCACGGAATCTCGGTCGGTTCTTCATAAGTAAAGTCTGTTATAATTCCCGCTTTTTGCTGCTCAAGTATAAGATCCTTTAAATCATTTTCAAAAAGCGCAAGGTCCCTGAGTACAAAAGAAAGAGTCTTTCCGTCTTTTGTTTCAAGAATCAGTTCATTCTTTGCAGTTACCAGAAACTCCGTAACCTGTTCATCTTCAAACAGTTCAATAACATCACTGTAAAGAAGCTTTTCTGAAATATCCTGACTTAAAAGTGCCGATGCTGCAAAAATAATTGCCGCAATCAGTACAATATAAAAAATTACAATCTTTGAGTTATTCTTCATTTAACCGCATTTCTCCTTGGAATACTTGTTTAGATCCTTATATACACACAAATGGTTATTTCATGATTATTTTCAGTTGTCTTTTTCGAAAACTTATCGCAAACTCCCACTTTTGGAATATAAACTATGTTGTCGTCTTTTACTACTACCGGAAGTGAATTTCTCTGATCAAGCGGAATCTTTTTCTCATTCAAAAGCCTTTTAACACTTTTGTTCATTCCGCAAATTTCAATAGTATCACTGCCATTTTTATTTTTTACAAACAGATTATAAGGTATTGTATCGCAATACAAAGTCGCACTATTGTATTTTTTGTAAACAATTTCACCTACAGTTATTTTCTCGGGATAATTTTCTTTCCCGTCACAAATTCTTAAAAGAAACTTATTATGGTTCACATAGTTATCACATTGCAAAAGAGGTATACAGTATTCGTCAACCTTTAAACATTGCTTTACATCACTCTCAGGCAAAATTTTGATTTTTCCGTCTGAAATAAATGCACACAAACCTTTTGGAAGTGAAACAAATGATACGCTCTTTTCACCTCTTGAGACCTTTGATATTTCGTTTTGCACGCTTTTTATATGAACACTTTCAAGCATTGCACCTACGGGTGCCGCCTTTTCATACATTATTTTGATTATTTCACTTTGAATAAGTGTATCAAGATTATTTAATTCTTTTACATCTTCACAAAACAGGTTATTCGCCTCATTTTTAACAAATTCGCCAATCTTACAAAGATTCTTTGTCATTTTTGAAACTGTTTGCTCAATTGACGGGTTTAGCTTTTGAAGATGTGGGACAACATTATGTCTTATGAGATTTCTTGAATATTCATCTTCAAGATTTGTAGAATCTGTCACAAAATCCTGACCGCAAAATGCGAGATATTCTTCAACCTGGCTTCTTGTCACATCAATAAGCGGTCTTATAACAAAAACACCACTGTCTGTCAGAGGTCTTTTTGGAACAATTCCGCAAAGTCCCGTCAGAGATGTTCCTCTTGCAACATTAAAAAGAACTGTTTCAACATTATCGCTTGCCGTATGAGCAGTTGCCACAAATTTTGAACCTGTCTTTTTACACACCTCTTCAAAAATTCTGTATCTTTCCTGTCTTGCACACATTTCAAGCGACATCTTATATTCTTTACTTAAAGACGGAACATCTACCCTCTCGCACACAAAATCAACATTTAAGTTTTCACAAAGGTTTTTACAGAAAATTTCATCTCTGTCAGCCTCGGCGCCCCTTATCATATGATTTATATGAAGTGCTGTCACTTTTATATTATACTCACTTTTAAGTGCATTTAAGCATAACAAAAGTGCTGTCGAATCTGCACCGCCCGAAAGCGCCACAACGACACCAGTGCTATTTTCAAGCATATTGTTTTCAAAAAGCGTCTTTTTTACTTTATTTTCAAAAAACTCTTTTGTGATTTTATCTTTCATGTGTTGTATCCAGATTTGTGAATTTTGTAAATTCAGGAAGCCATCCGAGATTTACCGTCGCAAGTGCACCGTGTCTGTTCTTTGCAATAGAACACTTTGCAACATTCTGATTTTCGGGGTTATCTTTATCATAATAACCTTCTCTGTGCAAAAACAGTACCATATCCGCATCCTGTTCGATTGCACC
>JAZSLO010000160.1:0-2030 GCA_045535415.1 Eubacteriales bacterium | reverse complement strand
AGCATACTGTATTGACAGGGCTTATTTGTTTTCAAATGCTTTCTTCTCAATCTTCCGTACTTTTTAATTTCGTACTTACATTCCGGTGCTTCCAAGTTCGGTATGTAATAATCGCCGTTTCTTACATACTCAATTCCGTTTTCTATAAATCTTTCCTTCATTTTGAAAATCTCCTTTTCTTTAATAACCTTGACGGGAATGTGGCACATTCCCGTTTATGTAGTTAGGGTGAAATTAAAATCTGAAATCTTCGTGCATTCCAACTGCATCAAGATATTTCAACCTTGCCTTTTCCCTTTCTTCCGGTGTATCAGCAGTTTTGTATTTTGTGTAATAACTACGCTTTGAGATAGCATCAAGTTTTTTATCAATGCCTTTTTTAATGTCATAATAAAACTCACATACATCGTCATCATCAAAACCAAGCTCATCACTAAAAAAGTATTTCACCATTTGAACAAACAAATCTTGCTCTATTTGAATTTTCTTCATATCCTATCACATCCTTTCAAGGTGGCAAGATGCCCCTTTATATAAAACAGGTCATCTTGCCATCTTACTTTTAATCAAGACTCCAATACCATTGATTATTTGCTCGTTTTGATTTAACCCCTAATTCGTCTTTGGCGTTTCTTAAGGTTCTATCTGCAATGCCTTTTTGTTTTGCAAGTTCCGTAATCTCTGTCTGCGCCATATGTCCATTAGCAAGAATATTTTCAAGGAACTCTATCGCCGCTTGTTTCTTCGCACCTTTAGCAGTTCCCGAAAGTAATTCATCTGCTGTAACATCATATTCACCTATCCACTCAAACCCATTTTCTTCACTTAATCTAAAAGCAAGAGATTTTGCTTCAGGTGCAAGAGAACTTTTGGTTTGGCATACAACTCTGATTTCAGGCTCGTCTTTGATTCTTCCGACAATCAGCACACTTCTTGCTGCCGCTTGAAAGTCAATGGAGCCTAACCCTCTGTATGCTGATTTTCCAATACTGCTTTTATTCATGTGCCCGATTAAGATAATGGCACATTTATACTTTTCTGCAAGCTCAGAAATATGCTTCATAACAGGTCTGATTTCATTTGCCCTGTGCATATCAACATCAACACCCAAGAACCCTTGTATGGGATCTAAAACAACAAGCTTTGCATTTGTTTCAACAATAGCTTGTTCAAGGCGTACATCACGCATTGTAAGCGGTGTATCTTTATCGTCAATTACAAGCACTTTTGAACAATCTGCATCTGCAGACAAGAGACGAGGTTTGATTGTATCCGCCAATCCATCCTCTGCCGTTTGATAGATAACATTTATCGGCTCTTTCGCCTCTTCATTTACAATACTTTCACCTTTGGTAAGCCTTGCAATAATCTGAAGCACAAGAGTTGTCTTTCCTTCGCCGGGATCACCCTGAATTATCGTTATCTTTCCGTATGGAATAAAGGGATAAATCAACCATTTTACTTCCTCGACTTCTACATCTTCCATATTTATCAATTTTAAATTCGACAATTTTCTTCACCTCCTATTGAAAAATCAATAGGAATGTGGTAAACTGTATGTGTAAAGTTTGGAGTGTTTACCACATTCCTCGGTCCCGAAGTATTTGCCGATACTTTGGGACTTTTACTTTTCTTGCAAACCATTGTAGGTTACCGCTACCATTTCGATAACGGCAAGCAAGTCTGCATCTACTTCTGCGCCGTTTTCAATTCTTCGGAGTTCATTCAGAATTTCTGTCATTTGGTCTCTTAAAGCCTTGAAAATTCTTGAGCTTGGCTGAACTATTACATCTTTTTCGAGCAAACGCCTTACCATATATTCCTGTTTGGTAAGTCCTGAAAGGCTAACACGAACATCCAAATCAGCTCTTTCCTCCGGTGACATCATAAATGATGTTGTTTTGTTTCTCCATCTACCTCTTTTATCCAACTTTCTTTCCAAGTGAATCAATCCTTTCATCATCAAGTCTGTTTGCCATTTCATTTTGTGTTGTCGGGAACAAGTGAGCATATCTATATGTAATATCAAT
>JAZSLO010000191.1:0-7885 GCA_045535415.1 Eubacteriales bacterium | reverse complement strand
CTTTCAGGAAGTGAAAAGGGAAGATTTTGCGAAATTCCGCTTTTGTGTGATTTTGATAAATTGTATTTTGATGAGAATAAAAGCATATATTTGAGTCCTCTCGAATATAATGTTGATTTGCGCGATTTTGCGGGACTTGATAAGGGCTTTTCCAGTATACTTACAAATGAATATGCTCATCAGAGAAGAAGTGATAATGAAAAACTTTCAATAAGCGCAAGACTGGATAGATTAAAAGATAAAATATTCAAAGATGACATAATTTGCGTTCCCTTAAAAGAAGATGCTCTTTATGACGCATGTTCAAAAATGACTTTTGAAAAGAGTACAAATAAACCTTATATCGTATTCGGATATGTAAAGGTCTTTGATAAACTTTGCGAAGTTTCAACTTATGCGCCAATTTGTCTTGTCGAGGCAAAGTTTGAATATCAGGACGGAAGTTTCAAGTTCAGTCAGGCGTCAAAACCTATTGTAAATAAGGTGTTTATAAGAAATGCACTGAGCAGTGCTTCACTCAGTTATGATTCATTCCTTTCTTCGCTTATGCCTACAGACAGAGTCGAGGTTATGGAACTCTTTGAAAATATTAAATCCGCACTTTGTGAAACAGACGACAGATATACATATGAAATTGTAAAAGAAGCACATATTGTTCACTGTGATTTGTCTGATTATATTCTCTGGAGTGATATTGCACTTACAAGTAAGAAGATGGCGGAAAACGACGCAGTTAAGTGTATACTCGGTGATAATAAACAGAAATCTCAAATTTCGTATTCTGCATATGAACCTGAAATTCTTCTTGAAAACAGTGCAAAGAATGCAGTGTGTACAAATAATAACAGTGTAGTTACAGGCCCTGATATTATGACAAAAAAGAATGTTCTGTGCCAGAGTGTAAAGCGTAATGTGACAGAAGGTAAAACTGTTCTTGTTGTAACAAAGGATAAAAAGGGTGCAGACTTTGTGCATAAACTTCTTTGTGAAAACGGGGCAGGTGAAGTGTGCATAAAACTTGACGGCGAAAATTCTGGTTGTGATGTTGCCCGTGAAATCGCAGATTTGTTGGTAAAATATAAAGATTTGCCCGAAAGCAACATTTCTCATATGCCAAAGGATTTTGAAACAGTTAAGTCAAAACTTTGTGATTACGAGAACAAACTGAATCTTATACATAAAACAGGTATGAGTCTCAAGGAAGCGATGTATTCGTATTATGATGCAAATTCCTCTATCAATGATATGGATGAACTTTTTGTTAACAAAAATATGCTTTGCGACCTTTCTGAAGAGGGACTTGATAAACTGTTTACAATGTCGCATAATCTGATAATGAGCGCGCGTCGCTTATGCAGAGCGTCGGGAATGCAGGAGCATTCACCCATAAATACACATGCACTTTTCGCAACAAGACCGGAAGGTGTTTTGCAAAACGCGCAAAAGCAGGAACTTTGTGAACTTTGCGAAAAGGTATTTCCTGTTCTTGCACAGTACAGAGATGTCTTTTCGGATGTTTCATCAATTGTCGGATTTGAATCAAATGAAATAAAGACTTTGTCGTCGCTTCTTTCGTTCAATGATTTGTATAAACTTGTTCTTTCGGCAAGAGATGTTGAAATTCCTGAAGATTTTATACGCTCTGATATTAATTTGTTTGCTGAAAGAATAAACAGAATAACGAGTATAAGAGAAAGATGTATGCAGATACAGCATAAGCTTTCATTCTTCCAGCCTGAAATCTTTGAAGATGTAGAAATACTTCTTTCGGGAGAAAAGACAGATGATGGTGAAAAGGGAATTCTTAGAAAGTTTATGTATAAGAAAAACAATCAGGATTTGCTTTTGCAGTATGTTTCACCCGATAAGAAAGGCGAATTTTCAAGCCATACTCTTGATGAAATTTATGCTCTTCTTAACGAGTATAAAGATAATATTACAAAAATTCAAAGCGAATCTTGTGCAAGTGACGACTCAAACACTGAAAAACTCGCGCAGATTGCATCACTTGCAAAGGAAATTTCCGATAAAATTGCAGGTAAGAGCGATGCAGATATAAAGAGAAGACTCTCGGGAATTTTCAGACTTATAACTATAATCCCCGTTGATTCGGCTCTTGCCAGAAACATAACTGTTGTAAGAGCAAAACTTGAGGAAATAGCTTGCGGCGGAGATAGTGCATTGAGCATAATTTCCAAAATTCTTGGTGCTGATTTTGAGGCTCTTTGGTTTGAAAACGGAATTCTTGCATCTGACGGACTTTCCGACAGAATTAAAGGCTATGTTGAAAATGCTGATATAACAGATAAATGGATAAAATGGCTTGAGGATTCAGAGGAAGTAAGAGTCAGCCTTCCGTCGTTTGTTAAGTATATTGAAAATAGCGGTGCTACGGGAAATGCTCATAGACTTTTTGCAAAATCGCTTTTAAAACCCGTTTGTGAGTGCATTGCAAATGAACTTTTTGAAAAGAAAGATTTGGATGAAATCAATGTTGCAAAGGAAAAGTATATAAACCTTCTTGTAAGATGCGGTGAAATATCGAAACTTAATTTTGATACTGCCCACTGGCAGAGTGTAAGACATCTTGCAAAGACAAATGATTATTCAAAACTTTCCGAAATTCAGGACATTTCATTCAGAGAGTTTTACGATAGCAATAAGCATCTTGTATCAAAGGTAAAACCGTGTATTATTATAAGTGCGGATGTTATTTCGCAGATACTTCCGCTTGATGCAATGTTTGATACAGTAATTGTTGTTGACGATAAAACTTTCGGATATTCAGGAGTTTGTGCCGTATCTTTTGGAAAGCGTGCACAGATAATCGATATGACCCCTGACTTGTCAGGAGTTTTGTCTCAGGGTGCAAAAAAGAATAATATGCAAACCTTTGTTTGCGGTAAAGTGACTTTTGGGCAGAATGCTCTTTTGTATCCGTGGCTTTCAAGTGAAGGATACTGCGAAAATCTTATGAGCGTAAACGCAGATTCGGACAGTAGTGCGGAACTTATAAGAATGAACGGACTTCTTGAAAAAGACACAGAATTTGTAAATGTAACAGAAGCACAGCTTGCACTTCAGACGGTTATGTCGGGAGACGCAAATCAGAGTTATATGATAACTTCGCTTTGCCCGCAGCAGTGTACATATATCGGCAGACTTTGCGCGTCTCTTCATAAAAAGAGCCAAGTTTTGAAAGAGGCATTAAAATCTGGCAGAATTATGTTTGCTTTGCCTGAGGATTTGTATAAATATTCATTTGACAATTTGATAGTGTCGTGTGCGTATTCAACGGATAAGCATACAAAGTTCCCAAGACAGTTTGGAAACGCACATTGTACAAAAGCAGAAAAATTGCCTGATGTGTATACTTCAATTTGTACAAGTTCATTTAAGAAACTGTATGTACTTACAAGCCTTAATGCAAATGAAACAAAACTCATTTATAAAACCGGCTTTGGCGCAAAGTACTTCTGCGATTTCTGTGAGGTGCTTTCAGAGGGAAGAATACCCATTGTTGCAAGTGCAAATCATATGTTTGCAAATGACACATTGCTTCCCGGAATTTTGTCATCAATTGGTGCAAAAAACTCAAAGTATATAATGTGTGACGGCAAGATTTCCGCTTTTGGAACGCTTGTAAAAACGGGCGATGAACAAAATCTTTATGTAATGTGCGATAATGATAAGGATATTTGTTTGCACGATTCGCTTTTAATCAAAGATAAACTTTCAAAGCATTCATCGGTTGTGACTTTGTCGCCTGTTAGCCTTGCGCTTGACGAGGATAAGAGCATACTTAAATCTTTTATAAAAGATAAAATATAGGAGAAATTACAAAATGCCTGTAATGAATTCCAACTGTATCGGTATTGACCTTGGAACTGCAAATACACTTGTGTGTACTAAGGAAAACGGAATAATAATCCGTGAAATGTCGGCAGTTGCATATGATAATAAAAACGAAACAATTATTGCAGTCGGTGACGAGGCAAAGAAACTTATCGGTAAAACTGCGTCTAATATTACGGTTGTAAGACCGCTGAGAGAGGGCGTAATTGCGGATTTTGAACTGACACTTGCAATGATGCGTCTGTTTATAAAAAAAGCAATGAAAAACTCGCTTTTTGCAAGACCGAAGATAGTAGTATGTATACCGTACGGCGTGTCGGAGGTTGAGCATAGAGCTGTTGAAAACGCCGCGTTTGAAGCAGGTGCGTCAAGCGTTGGACTTGTTGAAGAGCCTGTTGCGGCAGCAATCGGTGCAGGACTTTCATTTAAAAATCCTGTTGGGAATATTGTTGTAGATATCGGCGGCGGAACTACTGAAGTTGCGGTTGTAACGGCAGGCGGTGTTGCGGTATCAAATTCTCTGAGAATTGCAGGGGATGAACTTGATAAGGCAATAGTTGAGTATATCAGAAAGAAATTTAATGTTGTTATCGGTGAAAATACGGCAGAGGATATAAAAAAGACAATTGGTTCTGCCCACCCGACAACAGATGTCGGTATGATTGAGGTTAGAGGCAGAAACCTTATAACAGGACTTCCGTCTGTATTCAATCTTTATTCGGACGAAGTAAGACAGGCAATAACACCACCCTTAAAGCAGATGGTTGATGTTATAAAGTTAACACTTGAAAACACACCGCCTGAACTTTGCGGTGATATCCTTGAAAATGGATTAACTCTGACAGGCGGAGGAGCGCTTCTTCCGGGACTTGCTTATCTTGTTCAGGATAAGACTCATTTGCCCGTATATGTCGCAAATAGACCGCTTGACTGCGTTGCTGACGGTATTATGAAGATAATATCCACAAAAGGCTATGAGAATGTAGTAAAATATGTATCAAACAGATAAATAAATTAACACTAATAAAAGATAAAAAATAACATATAGGAGAAAAGAAAGATGGAAACATTAAAGACTTTAAACTTTAAAAACGATGACAAATTTGCAAAAGAAAGACAGGTTTTCTGTATCGTAATGGACGGTATCGGAATCGGTGCTGACAATCTTTCAAATGCAATTAACAATTCAAGAACACCCACTCTTGATATGCTGATGAAAAACTATCCTATGGTAAAACTTAAGGCTCACGGAACAGCAGTTGGACTTCCTTCCGATGATGATATGGGTAACTCCGAGGTTGGACATAATGCAATCGGTGCAGGTCAGGTTTTCGCACAGGGTGCAAAACTTGTAACAAACTCTATTGAGTCGGGTAAGATGTTTGAATCAAAGGCATGGCAGGAAATTGCATCTGTTAAAGATACAGGAAAGACACTTCACTTTATCGGACTTTTCTCCGACGGTAATGTTCACTCTCATATTGACCACTTAAAAGCTATGATTGTAAGAGCAAAAGAAGAAGGAATTTCAAAGGTAAGAGTTCATACTCTTATTGACGGAAGAGACGTTGGCGAAACATCGGCACTTGATTATGTTGTTCCTTTTGAAGCATTCCTCGCTGATCTCAGATGTGATTCTTTTGATGTAAAGATTGCATCAGGCGGCGGAAGAATGGCAGTTACAATGGATAGATATGATGCTAACTGGAAAATGGTTGAAGATGGCTGGCATACTCATGTTCTCGGCGAGGGAAGACAGTTTGCAAGCGCACAGGAAGCAATAGAAACATACAGAAAAGAACTTTCCTGCATCGACCAGGATTTGCCTCCTTTCGTAATTGCAGAAAATGGAGAGCCTGTTGGTAAGATTACAGACGGCGACAGCGTTGTATTCTATAACTTCAGAGGCGACAGAGCCATTGAAATTTCAAGAGCATTTGATGAGCAAAACTTCACAGAATTTGATAGAGTAGTATACCCCAAGGTAACATTTGCAGGTATGCTTGAATATGACGGAGATAAGCATATTCCGTCAAGATACCTTGTATCTCCTCCTGAAATTAAGGGTACAATGGGTGAATACCTTGCAAATACAGGTGTTACACAGTACGCACTTTCCGAAACACAGAAGTTTGGTCATGTAACATACTTCTGGAATGGAAATAAGAGCGGAAAGTTTGATGAAAAAACAGAAACTTATGAAGAAATAAAGTCAGATGTAATTCCTTTTGAACAAAGACCCTGGATGAAGTGTGCAGAAATCACAGACAGACTTATCGAAGTTTCGAATGAGGGAAACTTTAGATTTTTGAGAGTTAATTTCCCCAATGGCGATATGGTAGGCCATACAGGAAATTACCTTGCAACAGTTGTATCCGTTGAAGCACTTGACCTTTGCCTTGCAAGAATACTCGAACAGGTTGATAAGGTTGGCGGCGTTGCACTTATTACAGCAGACCACGGAAACGCTGATGAAATGTATGAAATTGATAAGAAGACTAAAGAACCTAAGGCTGATAAAGAAGGAAACTTCAAGTCAAAGACAAGTCATACATTAAATCCCGTACCTTGCATTATTTATGACAATAAACTTGCAGGTAACTATAAGGTTGTAGAAAAGGACACATACGGCCTTTCAAATATCGCAGCAACTCTTGTAAACCTTATGGGTTATGAAGCACCTGAAATTTGGGACGAAAGTATTATCGAAGTTCTTTAATTAGAGAGCATAATAAAAATCCGACACATTGTGTGTCGGATTTTTTTATTTGAAATTAAATTTTCATTTCATCAATTTTTTCTTTGATGTTTATAAAGTCTTTCATCATATCGTCGCGCTTTCTGGGGTCACGCAGAAGGGCTGACGGATGATAAACCGCACAGATAAGATATCCGCCTTTTTTAAACCATTTGCCGTGTTCCTGAGTTATCTTGAAGTCGGGTTTAATTATCTTCATTGCGGAAATTCTGCCAAGACACACGATAACCTTGGGGTTAATAAGTGAAAGCTGACGGCGAAGGTAACCGATACAAGCCTCTTCCTCTTCGGGCTTTGGGTCGCGGTTTTTGGGTGGTCTGCATTTTAAAATGTTGGCAATGTATGTAGCATCTCTTGATATGCCAACAGCCTCAAGATATTTGTCAAGAAGCTTTCCCGAAGCGCCAACAAAGGGAAGTCCCTGTAGGTCCTCTTTTTCACCCGGTGCTTCACCGATAAACATAACATCGGCGTTCTGTGAGCCGCTACCGAAAACCGTATTTGTCTTTGTTTTATGTAATTCACATTTTGTGCAAGTAGAGCACTCATTGTAAAGCTCGTCCCATTGTTTCTGACTCATTATATGTCACACCTTTATTGTTTTTCTTCATTATACACTTTTTAATGAGTTTTGTCAAAAAAACATTTAAAAGTTTCAATGGCATTTTCAGAGCATATACAAAGAGCATATTCATCAAGATATGTTTTTGATAAATCAGTGCAAATTTTCACTTTTGCAAAGTCGCTCATCCATAAAAAATCAGTTGGAATAATTTTTTGCTTGTGATATTTTTCAAGCTTTAAAAGAAGTAAATACCCTGAATTTATCGAATAAAGTCTTGATTTTAAATTGGTTTCTTTAAAATTTTTGCAAATGCTGATTATGTTTTCAAGATTCTGCGAAAAAGCAGAAATGTAAAGTTTGGTATTGTTTTTTTCAGAGTTTTCAAGTTTTGATATGTATATTTCGCCGCCGCCTTTTTTTGAAGGAAAGTATTCAATTAAAAGCTTTGCGCTTATAATATCAAAGTCGGATTCTTGCCTTGCAAGTTTTAAAATTTTCTTTATAGCCTCTTTTGATTTTTCGTTCGTATAGTCAAATGAAAATGCGTCAACGCCCATTTGCTTAAAGTCGTTGTCTGTCAGAATGATTTTCATTTTGCTTGAATTTACTTTTATAAGTTCCATTTTTATTTTACCTTTTATACTTTCTTTATAGAACTATTATACCTGCAATTTGAGGCTTTGTCTATTTTAAAAATATGGCAAAAT
>JAZSLO010000107.1:0-3383 GCA_045535415.1 Eubacteriales bacterium | reverse complement strand
CCCTTTTTGATTATAGCAAATCGTAGTTGATTTGTCGATATGCTTCACTTCGTTCAGCTCGATATATTTGCCTGTGGCAAATTCGATATAACCTCCCTTGCGGTCGGTTTCGATATGATATAAATCCCTCGTTTGCGCAGCAAACATATCGAGCAGCAGGCATATCGAGTTGCGTCAGCAACATATCGAAAATCCCGCAAGGGATTTATATCGACGTTCTCCAAGAAATAACAAAAAATGCCCTGCCGAAGCAGAGCATTTTTTGAAGTTTCGACCAATTGTCGAAATTATCTCTTGGAGTTATAATGTAGGTGTTTTGTGCCGTTATGTATCGTTTGAAAAAGTCCTGTAATATAAGGCTTTACACGCATTATTGTATCATATCTTGGTGTAAATTGCAATACCTTTTTGTAATTTTGGACATCAAAAGGACATCAACGGACATCAATCGTTCTGTAATTTCAGGGAAATCAAGTCTGCTACTTTTGCCTTTGAGCTTTTCAGGACATCAGCGTAAACATTCGCTGTTGTGGACACATCAGAATGACCGAGCAACTCACTCACGATTTTGAGATCAATACCGCTGTTTATCAAAAGCGTTGCGTTACAATGGCGTAAACTATGCAGAGAAATAAAGTCAAAGTCCGTTCCCTTTACAAAACGCCTGAACTGTGTGTTAAGCCCTGACCTGTCAACATAATTTCCGCTGTCTGTTGTGAATACCATTTCAGGATATTGATACAGACTTCCGAGCCTGCTCAATTTTTCATCATTATATTTCTTTTGTTCGATGAATATTTCAGCCAATATATCCGATAAAGCAATATAACGGTTACTTGTTGCAGTTTTAGGCGGTTGAAGCCAATGTTTACCGCCCACATCTGTTAAAGTGTTTTCAATGTGTATTGTCTTATTTTCAAAGTCTATATCTTGCCAACGGAGAGCCAAGCACTCACCCGAACGCATACCTGTAAATAACAATACTTTTATAATGCGGTTGAACTGTGTGTTATCCTCTACCATTTTTAACAAGTCTTTTGCTTGATTTTCGTCAAGAAAAGGCTTTTTTTCTTTTGCTGTTTCCGCTTTTGGCAATATAACCGCCTTTGTGCAGGGCGTTTCTTTGATAAAACCTTGCTCCACAGCACGAGCGAACACACTTTGAAGAATGACATAGACTTTCCGACAGGTTGCAGGCTGATAAGTACGAGTTTTGAAAAACGCCGTAATCTTTGCAGGGGTGAAATCTTTTAATTTCATATTCCCCAATTCAGGCAGTAAATGGTTTCTTATTTGTCCCTCATAGGTGTAGGCAGTAATCGGTTTCAGCTTGTTTCTTGCATAGTTTTCAATATACCATTCAGCCAATTCAGAGAAACGCATATTTTCATTTAACGAGGACAGCCCCCTACATTTACGCTCAAACTCAATAGCAAATTCCTGTGCGAGCTTTTCAGCCTTTTTCGGTGTGGTGTTTTCGGGCGGTTTATATGTGGTAGTTTTTCTGATCTTCTTTCCGTTCGTATCAAGTCCGAGCGATACCACAATTTGAAATGTGTTTCCACGTTTATTTATCGTTGCCATTTTTTAGCCACTCCCTCTCTTTTTCTACTCTTTCCAAAAAGGACATATAATCAGTTAAGTTTTCAACTGTGGGACATTCCTTGATTTTGTCTTTGTATACTTCACATTGATTTTGAAAATCAATAATGAAATATGAGTATGTGCCTTTTTCTGCAAGCTGTATTTTTGTTTCAATACGGTTTTTAACTCTTGTACATTGCTGAATTATATTCCGTACAGCCTGCTCACAACTCAAATGTGAGTAATCAGAAACAGGGCTATTTCTTTTACAGTATTTTGTATTGCTGTCTTTTCTGTTGCTACTCTTAAAAAACCATTTTCCGCAATGTTGACATTGTGCAAATTTATATCCGTTTTCTAATGCAAAATGAACGCTTGAAAAGATAATATCTTCTATTGATTGACTTTCATACACATACCAAATATCTGTTATATCGCTGTCCACACTCAAACGCTGTCCGCTTTTTGTGGTAAGCGTTCTGTTAAAGTGTATTCCTTTACTGTTAGCGAAACGCTCCAAAAAATCAAGGCTGAAATTATTGTATGAAAGATATTCTATGTAATCGAGTTTTGCTTTGTGTAAATGACACGTTTTCAACTGATTTATTCCACTTTCGGTTAGACCGTGAAACAGATCTGAAATTAAGTCAAAAATCTTTTCAGTATCATCAAAAGATTTATCAGTATAGGCAAGAAAATCTCCAAAGAAAAAGCGGAAATCAGGGTGAATATCCCCTCTTTCGACATTCCAATCATCAGGAATAATTCTTCCTGTTTTTTCGTTATATCCGTAGAATGATCTTGTACTATCGCTCATTTCTTCGTATAGCTCATAGTCTATATCTAAAATGATATGAAATTCTGTTGTTTGCTTTGAATAGTGTGCACGAAATCTGTGTTGCATATATTATCACCTCAAAATGTTTCCTTTCATCATATATTATAGCACAACATTTTTACAATGTCAATAGTTATTGTTTTAGTTTATAATTAAGTTACAAAAGGAAGTGCACAGCCTTTGATTTTATGAAAGGAATTAAAAATATGTACAATTTAGATGTAAGAATGTTGATTAAGAAAAACCGCCTCTGTCATTATGAGGTTGCAAAAGAAATCGGAATATCTGAATTTACCTTTTGTAAGTGGTTGAGAGAGGAACTGTCCGAGGACAAGAAAAAACTTGTTTTCTCTGCTATTGATCGAATTGTGAGAGGTGAAGCCAATGCTTGATACTACCCCTCAATTCTTGACCATACGAGAAACGGCAAAAACAGGAATACTCTCCGAGCACGCTTTGAGGTTGCTCCAAAAACAAGGAAAAATCCCTCATATAATGTGCGGAAACAAATGCTTGATTAACTATCCCCTTTTGGTTGAACAGCTCACAGAGGAAAGCAAAAAGGCGGTGAGAAATGTTTGACTGACTTAAAATCTCAAAGTGTGTGGATATGTTGGCAATATGAAACCGACAAAGACGGCAGACCGACAAAGATACCATACAATGCGAAAACAGGCAGTAAGGCTATGAGCAATAATCGGCAAAGTTGGAGCGATTATCGGACAGCATTTTCAGCCTGTAAAAAGTATAGCGGTATGGGCTTTATGTTTGCAGACGGTATCTGTGGAATTGACATTGACGGAGCAGACGGACACACAAAGTCAAACCCTCTGCAAAATGAGATACTGAAACTCTTTGAGGGGACATATATCGAACGATCTCCGAGTGGAAGCGGTTTTCATATCCTGTTCAGGTGTGATATGTGAAAAATACCAAAGACCCCAGACAAGGACGGCAAAAC
>JAZSLO010000229.1:0-15497 GCA_045535415.1 Eubacteriales bacterium | reverse complement strand
CACGGATTGCAGATTTTAAGTTTACATATCCGTGAGTCTCACCTTTAGTATCAAATACCCAGCAATGAGGCTGATAAGTGTCATATTTTTTATAAACACCTTTATCATAAACAATTGTGTCTGTATCAACAACGCCCGAATCAAGTGCTGCAAGAGCAGTTGCGATTTTAAATGTTGAACCGGGAGGATAAATTCCTTGTGTTGAACGATTGATAAGAGGTCTTGCTTCACTGTCTGAATTAAGTGTTGTGAAATCCTGAGAAAAAGTATTAAGATTATAGTCAGGATAACTTGCGCTTACAAGAATCTCACCCGTATTTGCGTTCATAACAACAACACTTCCTGCTTTGCAGTCTGCACCGTTATTTTTCCCGCCAACTTGTATTCCATACTCTCTTGCTTGTTTTATTTGATCTTCAAGTGCATTCTGAGCAGCCTCTTGCATTCCTGCATCAATTGACAAATAAACATTTTCACCATACTTTGCCTCTGTTAATATCTGCTTTCCGACGATATTATTTTCAGAGTCAATTTCGAGCCGCATACTCCCGTTTTTAGAGCGAAGATGCTCTTCAAATGCTTTTTCAATTCCGTCTTTTCCGATAAGAGCATTATATGAATACCCTTTTTGATTTACATATTCCTCAACTTCATCCGATGATAAAGGCCCGACTTTTCCGAGAATGTGACACGCAAGATTGTCATAATTATAATATCTTGTGTCTGCATATGAAATTTCAATTCCGTGAAGCTTATGTATGTTTTCTGAAATCTCATATAATAGGTTTTCAGGAACATCTGATATAAGGGTATATGGAAAATTATAAGAAAAATCAGAAGTTTCCATATCGTATCTTATACCGACAAGTTTTCTGTATATATTCTTTTTTGCATCAATGCCATTTATCCCATATCTCTCACAAAGAAGATTATAAAGTCCTTCTGAGTATATGGAGTTCTCGTTAATTTCATTATTATTAAGAAATTTTGAAAGCGCCCTTGAAGTTTTAGAGTCAAATATATAATCCTTATCAAGAATATATGGGTATGTCTGGCTTACTGGTAAGTAATCCTGAACTTCAACACCGCATTTTTGACATATATCAAGAAATGAGAGTAAAACTTCATTTGTTTTTGATGTGTCGAGAAAAGACCTGTTTATGCGAACAGAGGGAGTTTTAGCATTTGAAACAAGAACTTTTCCGTTTGTGTCAAGAATATTTCCTCTTGATGTTTCGATAATGGCATTTTTATAATTTTTAGGTATTGCAAGTGATTCATAGTAATCATTTTTTGCAATCTGCAAAACCATAAGTCTGCTCAAAAACAATACCAAGGCTGCAGCAAATAAACTTATGATAATTATGATTCGAAGGTTGCAGTGTGAAGTTTTTATATACTCGCTTTGTGGATTTTTCCTTTTTTTCAAGCCTTTCCCTCCTCTCTATCCTTTTGCAAGGTATGTCCGTCACTTTTGTGACGGACATACTATCATATATTTTCTATTATGTTTGCAACAACAAAGCAAGCGCGTTTTGCAGCGATAACACACATATCCTCAAAGGACATTTCAGCCTCTTCATCTGCATTATCAGACATTGCTCTTATTGCAACAAACGGAACTTCGTTTAAAAGACACACATGTGCAATTGCAGCGCCTTCCATTTCGCAACACATAGCATTATACTTTTCAGAAAATAGTTTTACAAGGTTTGAATCCGAAACAAACATATCTCCCGAAACAATCATTCCTGTTTTGAAGTTGAACTTCTCGGTTCTTGAAAGTTCCCTGCAAGCGTTTTGCGAAAGCGATATTAGTCTTTCGTCTGCTTTGAAAACAGATGCAAAGGGACTATTTCTGTCAAGAATATCAATGGGGCTGAAATCGTGATATGTAAAGCATTCTGAAACAACAATGTCGAGAACGCGAAGTTCACGGTTTACAGCACCTGCAACTCCTGAATTTATTATCACATCGGGGCAAAACATATCAATCATTTTCTGCGTACTTGCCGCGGAATTTACTTTTCCGATTCCGCAAAGTGAAATGTAAATTTCGTGTCCGCAAAATTCACCTTTTTTGATGCCTTTGACACTTGTATCCTGTGCATTGAATTTTGTGCAAAACTCAGAGACTTCGCAGTCCATTGCACCGATTAATCCGATTTTCACTGGAATTATTCTCCTTTAATCAAGATAGTCACGAAGCTTCTTTGAACGGCTGGGATGACGGAGCTTTCTCAAAGCCTTTGCTTCAATCTGACGGATTCTCTCTCTTGTAATGTTAAATACTTTACCAACTTCTTCAAGAGTTCTTGTTCTTCCGTCTTCAAGACCGAATCTGAGCTTTAACACATGTTCTTCTCTGGGTGTAAGTGTGTGAAGTACATCACAAAGCTGTTCGCGGAGAAGTGTATATGATGCAGCTTCAGCAGGTGCAGGAGCGTCGTCATCGGGGATAAAGTCACCAAGATGGCTGTCTTCTTCTTCGCCGATAGGTGTTTCAAGGCTCACAGGTTCCTGAGCGAGTTTCATTATGTCTCGTACCTTTTCAACGCTCATATTCATCTTTTCTGCGATTTCCTCGGTTGTTGCTTCTCTGCCGAGTTCCTGAAGGAGCTGTCTGGAAACTCGAAGCACCTTATTTATTGTTTCAACCATGTGAACAGGGATTCTTATTGTTCTTGCCTGGTCTGCAATTGCTCTTGTTATCGCCTGGCGAATCCACCATGTAGCATAAGTCGAGAATTTAAAGCCTTTAGTAAAGTCAAACTTTTCAACAGCTTTCATAAGACCAAGATTTCCCTCCTGAATAAGATCAAGGAAGAACATACCTCTGCCCACATATCTCTTTGCAATACTTACAACAAGTCTAAGGTTACTTTCAACAAGGATTCTCTTTGCATTTTCATCGCCCTTTGACATAAGTTCTGCAAGTTCGAGTTCTCTTTCTGTTGAAAGGAGGTCAACTTTACCTATTTCTTTAAGGTACATCTTAACAGGGTCATCAATTATAAGACCGTCCTGTGAATATCCGCCTTCAACATCTTCGTTTCCATCATCGTATCCGTCGTCAGAAACTGAACTGTCAAGGGTGTTGTCAAGGTCCTGGAAAACACTTTCGTCGTTGTACCCTGTAACTTCGATCCCGAGGTTTTCAATAGTTTCCATGAGTTTTTCCATGTTTTCAACATCAAGGTCCTCTTCGTCGAGAACTTCGAGAATCTCTTCGTTTGTGAGGCTTCCCTTTGCCTTACCCTTTTCTATAAGTTCCTGAAAGTCAGACTTATATTTTTCGCCGGATTCCTCTGTGTCTTTTGCAGTTTTTTTCCTTGCTCTTGTTTTAGGCTTTTCTGAAGTTTCCGCTTCTTCTTTAGCTTCAACATTCGCTGCAGCCTCATCTGCAGTGTCCTTTTTTGCCTTAGTTGATTTTGCTCTCGTCTTTTTGACAGGAGTTTCCTTAGCAGTTTCTGTATCTGCCTTTTCAACAGTTTCTATTGTTTCTACATTTTCAACTGTTGTTTCTTCACTTTGCTTTTTCTTTGCCATTGTATTTACATCCTTTCCGCAAAATAATGCGAATTTACTGATTTATTCCTTTTTGTTTTCTCAAAGAATCTATAACTGATATAAGCTCTTCATCAGAATCAATTTTGTTTTTCTTTGCAGACTCTTTGATTTTTACCTTCTTCAAAGATTCAATCTGCTCATTGAGAGCACTTATCCCGTTCGTATTAAGAGTTTCGCGCTTATATTTCATTTCATAGATTCTTGACATTTCTTCGGGTGAGAAAAATCCGTTAAGCTGACTTATATCTGTAATTTCGTTTTTATATAAATCTGTGAGTTTTTCAAATACCCGTCTGTTAAAGCCTGTTATAAAATCATCCGGAGTTATGGATGAACAAGTAGATATGAATTCGGGAAATAAAATAAGTATACCAAGTATTCTTTCTTCAATTTCAGCTCCTTGCGGACTTAAAACAGCTTCGCTGTTGATCTTGTCATTGAACCTCATGGTCTTATTTTGGACTTCTGTCATTCTTGACTTTGCAAAACTGCGTTTAGTTTTTCTTCTGATAATATTGATTTGATTTTTTATACTGTCCTGACTTATCTCTGTTATCTTTGAGAGCCTTTGAACATAAACATCACGCTCAATATCAAGTTCTATTTTGGAAAGCATTTCTGCCGCTTCATTCAAAGCTTTTAATTTTTCATCAGGATTGTTTATATTATATTTTGAAAGAATTCCGTTTAACTTATAATCAACCTGTCCACTTGATGAATCCAGAAGTTTTGCAAAAGATGCGCTTCCGAATTTTTTGATATATTCATCGGGATCTTTTGCGCCGCTAATTTTAATCACTTTACAGTCTATACCAACTTGCGTCAAAAGTGATATTGCTTTATCGGCAGCCTTTTTTCCCGCTTCATCCGAATCATAAGCAAGGTAAGCTTTTTTTGCGTATCTTGAAACAATTCTTGCATGTTCCGAAGTTATTGCCGTTCCGAGCGTTGCAACGGCATTGGAAAAACCTGCTTTGTGCATTGCAATAACATCCATATAGCCTTCACAAAGAATTATTTCACCGCTTTTTACAAGTTCTGACTGGACATTTCCAAGAAGTATATCTTTTGCAAAATTCAGTGCAAACAGATTTTTACTCTTGCGGAAAACACATGTATCGGAAGAATTGAGGTACTTTGGTTTTGAGTCATCCATAACTCTTCCGCCAAATGCTACAATATTTCCGCTTGTGTCTATAATCGGGAACATTATGCGGTTTCTGAAAAGGTCGTATGGTTTATTGCTCTTTTGAGACAATCCACACAGAAAATTCTCATGAATTTCAGAAACTGTATACCCTTCTTTTGTAAGTTTATTTAAAAGATAGGTAAAATCATCAAGTGCAAACCCAAGACCAAAGCGTGTTATGGTCTGCGCATCAAGTCCTCTTGAGAAAAGATATTCTCTTGCTTTGACACCTTTGTCGGACTTGAGGTTTTCGTGAAAAATCTTAGCCGCAAGCTTATTCATTGCAAAGGCACTTTCTCTCGAAAGACCTTTTCTTGAATTACCTTGAATTAAAGAATAATCACTCTGCGGAACGGTCATCCCACATCTGTCTGCCAAAAATTGAATGGCATCTTTATAATCAAGATTTTCCATTCGCATAACAAATGTTATGACATCGCCACCCGCCGAGCACCCAAAACAGTGAAAATTATCGGAAAATACAGTAAAAGACGGCGTTTTTTCACTATGGAACGGGCATCTTCCGACAAGATTTCGCCCTGCCCTTTTAAGTTCAACATAGCGACCGACAACATCATCAATCGGATTTCTCATTTTTAATTCCTGTATAAAACTTTCTGGAAATGCCATCGGTCACACCTTCTTTCATGTATAATTTAAATCATTTTTCATTAGTTTGTATCTTAACATTCGGCTTTTTCATAACCGCAATTTCAAGCGGAATTATCAAAAGCATAAACGCAATAAAACAGGAAATTACATATAAAAACTTTTTATTTTTCGGGACAAAGCATCCGACAATAACACCGATAAGCAAAAATGCCGTCTGGTAGGATGCAAGGTAAACGCCTGATAAATTTTTAATTTGCAATATTTTTTGTGTCATATTCCCTCCGAAATCATATTATTGACCAGTTTTTGGGTATGAACAGATTGTTGAATGTCTGAAGTGCGTATCTGTCTGTCATACAGCCGATATAGTCACACACAACTCTGTGTACGCTCTCACCTTTGTCAATATATTTTTTGTATTCCTCGGGGATTTTATCCTGATTCTCAAAGTAGTACTCATAAAGTTTTGTGAGCATCTCACACGCTTTTGTTTCCTCGCTTTTAGCAACGGGATTAAAATATACACTATCAAAGAGAAAATCTCTTAAAAGAAGTGTTGCATCACTGATTTGTTTATCCATCGAAATTTCATTTATATCTTTTTCAAAATTTTCTTTGGATTTTGAAATTACGCTTTTCACCATAACATCAATTCTTTGCGAATGCGTTTCACCGAGAATTTCTCGAAGCCCTTTTGGAATGTCTGTGTTTTTAAGCACTCCTGCTCTTACTGCGTCATCTATATCATGATTTATATAAGCTATTCTGTCGGCAATTCTTATAATATTTCCTTCGGCTGTCTGTGAAAGAGTATCACCTGTATGACACACAATTCCGTTTCTTACTTCAAAAGTAAGATTTAAGCCATTTCCGTCTCTTTCAAGCATATCAACAACTCGGAGGCTCTGCTGATTATGTGAAAAACCGTGAGGACAAAGTTTATTTAAAACTCTCTCCCCTGCATGTCCAAAAGGTGTGTGTCCAAGGTCGTGTGCAAGGGCTATTGCCTCTGTCAAATCTTCGTTTAAGCAAAGTGCTCTTGCGATAGTTCTTGATATTTGCGACACTTCAAGCGTATGAGTGAGTCTTGTTCTGTAATGGTCACCTTCGGGCGATAAAAAGCACTGTGTTTTGTGCATTAAGCGTCTAAAGGCTTTTGAGTGAATAATCCTGTCTCTGTCTCTCATAAAAGGAGTTCTGAAATCGTTTTCGTCTTTGTTTTCCTGTTTTGCTCTGCCCTTTGTATTTGAAGAAAAACACGCAAACTTACAAAGAGTCATTTTTTCATTTTTATCAAAATCTGCGACGAAATTTTTCATAATTTTCACTCCTTTACTTATATATACACAAAAAACATCAAAAACACTTTTTTTATTTTGCTTTTTTACAATTATTTTTGCAAAATATACTGTTTATACTGTCCCAAAGTTTTTTGGTCGGCATATGCTTTTACAAGAGAGCCGTTTTCGGTATATTCAACAGATATTACAGTACAATTTTCATAAATAGAATTAACAGCACTCTGCATATCAAACGGGAACAGAAACTCCACTACTTTTTTTGTTTTTGAAAGTTCTCTGTCAATAACTTCGAGAAGATTATCAATGCCTTTTCCTGTTTTTGCGCTTATAAACACAACATTTTCGGGGTTATCTGTCACATTTTGCGGCAAAATATCGGCTTTATCACATTTGTTGAGTACATATATTCTTGGCTTTTCAGCCCCCTCAAACTGAGATATTGTCTGTTCTGTCACCTTGATTTTTTCACTTAAAAGTTCGTCAGATGCATCTGCCACAACAAGAATAATATCTGCATATTTTACTTCTTCAATTGTAGATTTAAAGGACTCTATAAGCCCGTGAGGAAGATTGCTGATAAAGCCAACAGTATCCGAGAGAGTTATATTTCTGCCTGACGGCAAGGTGAGTTTTCGAACTGTCGGGTCGAGTGTTGCAAAAAGTTTGTCCTGTGCCAAAATTCCGGCATCTGTTAAATAATTTAAAAGTGTAGACTTTCCTGCATTTGTATAACCTACAATAACTGCACTTGAAACACTGCTTTTATCTCTTTTTGCGCGCTTTGTTGCTCTTTCCCCTTCCATTTCTTTAAGAGTGTTTTTAAGAGAAAGAATTCTTCTTTGAATATGTCTTTTATCTGTTTCAAGTTTTGTTTCACCGGGACCTCTTGTTCCAATACTTCCGCCTTGTCTTGACAGGTCTTTACCTTTTCCGACAAGTCTTGGTGCTGTATATTTAAGCTGTGCAATTTCAACCTGAACCTTACCCTCGCCCGTAACCGCGTGTTTTGCAAAAATATCCAAAATAAGCATAGTCCTGTCAATAACTGTTACTTTGTTCTCTTTTGTATAATCATTTATTAAGTTTTCAAGATTTCTTATTTGCGAGGGCGATAACTCTGAGTTTATGATAACAAGACTTATATCATTATTTTGACACATTTCTGCTGCAGTCTGCGCCTTTCCCTGCCCTAAATAAGTTGCCGAATCAGGAGATGGTCTTACCTGTGTAAGTCTATAAAATGACGAGTTTTCATGCTCATCGCCAATGGATGTTCTTGCAAGGAGTTCAAGTTCATCTAGGCTTACATTACACTGATCTTCAAAATCTGCATCAGGTATAACTGCACAGAGTAAAACATTTATTATCTTTTCACTTTTAGTTTGGTTTAAATTTGTATTTTCCATAAATAACCTTTCAAAATAAAATGTTAGTATTTAGCATATATTTTCATATATGTATTTAAGGAGTGGATTTTATGAATGTAACAACATTTTCGTGTCTTTGCGAAAAAGAAGTAATAAATATCTGTGATTGCACAAAAATAGGATATGTCTGTGATTTGACATTTGATTTATCTTGCGGAAATGTAGTATCTTTTACAGTATGTCAAAATGACAAATTGTTTTCATTTGACAAAAGTTCAAAATCTATAATTATTCCATTTGATTGCATTAAGAAAATCGGTGATGATATAATACTTGTTGATATAACTATTATTTCAAAACCGCCCGAAAATCATAAAACAAAATTATTTAAGGGTTAAAAAGACTGTGCCGTATAGTGAGGTTTCATTTACGGCACAGTCAATTATTTTAAACTGATGTTACTTTGTTTTCAAGGTCAGTGTCCTTTGAAAGACCGTCGCTTGTAAGATTTCTGTTTTCGAAATACTTAACAGCAACCTTGTCAAACAATGCGTATGAAAGTACATCTTCTTCCTGTCTCATATACTGAGCGCATTCGCCCTTGAGCTTTTCAAGTTCGGGCTTGATATTGTCAGCAGGTCTGCAAGTTATTGGCTTTTCGTCGCCGATAACTTTCTTTCTGATATCATCGGATATTGCAACAGGAGTCTTACCGTACTCACCTTTAACAAGTCCCTTGAATTCTTTAGTTACCATCTTGTATCTTTCACCTGCAATTACATTCATAACTGCCTGAGTACCAACAATCTGTGATGAAGGAGTTACAAGAGGAGGATATCCTACATCTGCTCTTACTCTCGGTACTTCTTCGAGAACTTCAAGAAGTTTATCAGACTTTCCTGCATTCTTAAGCTGAGATACGAGGTTTGAAAGCATTCCGCCGGGAACCTGATACAAAAGTGCATTAACATCAACTTTGAGAACCTTGGGGTCAAGAAGACCGTTTGCAATATACTTTTCACGAAGAGCGTCAAACATTTTTGATGCCTTATCAAGTTTTTCAAGTGAAAGACCTGTATCGAACTGTGTTCCTGCAAGAGTTGCAACAATAGGCTCTGTAGGAGGCTGTGATGTTCCCATTGAAAGAGGAGAAATTGCAGTGTCAATAATGTCAACACCTGCTTCAACAGCCTTGAGAACTGTCATTGATGCAAGACCTGCTGTATAGTGGGTATGAAGCTGAATCGGCACTTTTACATTTTCTTTGAGAGCCTTAACAAGTTCATAAGAATCATAAGGCTTTAAAAGACCTGCCATATCGTTAATACAGATAGAGTCAGCACCCATTTCTTCAAGCTGCTTTGCATACTTTACATAGTATTCGTTTGTATAAGTAGGACCTGTTGTATAGCTGAGAGCAGCCTGTACGTGTCCTCCCTCTTTCTTTGTTGTATTAATTGCTGTTTTAAGGTTTCTTGCGTCATTGAGAGCATCGAAAATTCTCAAAATATCAATACCATTTGCTATTGACTTCTGAACAAAGTATTCAACAACATCGTCAGCATAGTGACGCTATCCGAGAATATTCTGTCCTCTGAAAAGCATCTGGAGCTTTGAATTCTTGATGTGGCTTCTTATTGTGCGAAGTCTCTGCCAGGGGTCTTCATTGAGGAATCTGAGGCAGGAGTCAAATGTAGCGCCACCCCATACTTCCATTGCGTAATAGCCTATATCGTCAAGCAGATCAAGAATCGGAAGCATTTCCTGTGTTGTCATACGTGTTGCAACAAGTGACTGATGCGAATCACGCAGAGCAGTTTCCATAATTTTTACTGCCATAATAATTGTCCTTTCTACAAAAATTCATGTATACTTTATTATTTGAAAAGTGAGAGGAATACACCGGCTGCAACGGCAGAACCGATAACTCCCGCAACATTGGGTCCCATTGCGTGCATGAGAAGGAAGTTTGAGGGGTTTTCTTTCTGTCCGACCGTCTGAGAAACTCTTGCCGCCATAGGAACCGCAGAAACACCTGCAGAACCAATAAGGGGATTGATTTTTCCGCCGGTAATAAAGCACATAAGTTTTCCGAACATTGTACCGCCGAATGTAGCAAAGCAAAATGCAGTAAGACCAAGGAAGATAATGAGAAGTGTATCTTTATCAAGGAAGTTTTCTGCGTTTGCAGTAACACCAACGGAAACACCAAGGAATATTGTAACAATGTTTATAAGTTCGTTCTGTGCTGTCTTTGAAAGTCTGTCAGTAACGCCGCAAACATTAAAGAGGTTACCAAGCATAAGGAAACCAACAAGAGGTGCCGCATCAGGAAGAATAAGCGAAACAATTGCAGCAACAGCAATAGGGAAAATAACCTTTTCTGTCTGTGAAACAGGTCTGAGCTGCTCCATTTTTATAACTCTTTCCTTCTTTGTTGTGCAAAGTCTCATAATAGGTGGCTGAATGATAGGAACAAGTGCCATATATGAGTATGCTGCAACTGCTATTGCACCAAGAAGCTGCGGAGCAAGTGTTTTTGTTACATAAATTGCAGTAGGACCGTCAGCACCGCCTATAATACCTATTGACGCTGCAGCCGCGGGTGCAAAGCCAAGACAAAGAGCACCAACGAATGCTACGTAAATACCAAACTGTGCTGAAGCTCCAAGAAGAAGTGACTTTGGATTTGCAATAAGAGGTGTAAAGTCAGTCATTGCACCAACACCAAGGAATATAAGTGACGGATAAATACCAAGTTTAACACCAAGGTACAAATAATCCATAAGTCCGCCTTCATTTCCAAGCAAAGCCCAATCAATATGTCCCGTTTCATTTATGAAAAATTCAGGGTGATAAAGCTCTGCGCCGGGAAGGTTTGCAAGAAGCATACCAAACGCAATAGGAAGAAGAAGAAGTGGTTCAAACTTCTTTGCAATTGCAAGGTAGCAGAGTGCTGCAACGATAACATACATTACAAGTGTTTTTACAAAGCCTGTATTAAGCACCATAATGCCTTGCTCATTTGCAGTATAAAGCATTTTATATATACCTGTGGACTCCCACAGATTTATAAGACTATCAACAAAATTCATAAAGTTAATCCTCCAATTTTACACCTTAGAAGATTAAGCAAGTGTTGCAAGTGTGTCGCCTGCATTAACTGTTGCGCCCTTCTGTGCTACAACTGATGTGATTGTACCGTCAGCGGGTGCAAGAATTTCATTTTCCATCTTCATTGCTTCAATGATAAAGAGAAGATCACCCTTCTTTACCGATGCACCATTTGAAACCTTAACATCAAGAACTGTTCCGTTAAGAGGAGCATCAATTTTCTGACCATTTCCTGCGGGTGCTGATGCAGGTGCAGGAGCTGCTGCTACGGGTGCTGCGGGTGCGGGAGCAGGAGTCTGAACAGGTGCTGCAGGAGCTACTGCTACGGGAGCACTTTGAACAGCGCCGACTTCTTCAACTATAACATCATAAACTGTACCGTTTACGGTAACACTATACTGTTTTGCCATGATAAAACTCACTTTCTACGGCTAATTTCGCCGATTATATTATTTTCTCTTTTTGAATGATACAACTCTGAACGAGCCTTTTTCACCTGTCATACCTCTGAACGCTGTAATTGCTGCTATAATTGCCGCAACAATTGCGTTATCGCCTGAAGTAGCCGTAACAGGTGTAGTATCTACTAATTCAGGCTCAGATTTTTTTTCTGCTATTTTTTCTTTTTTCTTATTTGCTTTTGCATTAGGAATGTTGTAAAGAAATACTTTCATTACAGAAAGGATTCCCCAGATAAGTGCAAGAATACCAAAAACAACTGCAATTCCAAAAAGTGATGTTGGAAGTCCGTATGCAAGAGCATCGCTGACATTCTCAAAAGGAACATCTTTTGCAACTTCAAGGGCATAATTTGTCATATTCATATCAGGTCACCTCAAAGATTTGTAAATTCGCTCTTCATTGAAAGCATTTCAAGAGCAGATGCGATTCTCATTCTTAATTCATTTGCGTTTATTATGTCATCAACATGACCTGCATATGCTGCCATAAGAGGAGTTGACATATAAAGAGCCCAGTCTTCTTCAAGAGATTTTCTCTTTTCAAGTGCTGCTTTTGAGCCGAGAAGTTTGTCAGCCCACATCATTGAAACAGATGCCTTGGGGTCAAGAACTCCGATTTTTGCAAAATCGAGTGCAAATACAACATCAGCACCGAGTGCTTTTGAACCAAGAACTGTAAAGAGTGTGCCGTAAGCTGCGCCTGTGTTTACAGTAACAACAGGAACTTCGCACTTGCAGAAGCTTTCTGAAAGTTTTGCAAGTTCAAGTGCCATCTTACCGCCGTCTGCTTCACACTGAGCATCAAGTCCGTCTGTGTCAACAAGGTTTACAATGCTGATTCCGAAAGTGTTACAAAGGTCTATAAACCAAGTAATCTTTCTGATGCCGCCTGTGCAGAGTTTGCCGTCATTTGCGCTCTTGTTTGTTGCAACAACACCGCAAACTATACCATTAACTGTTGCAAAGCCAGTGAAAGCACACTTTGATGCGTCTTTATTCATTTCAAAGAACACACCGCCGTCAGCAATTGCCTTTACAACATCTTTAACATCGTATTTTTCACCATTCAATATATCTGAAATTTCAGGTGTCTGTCTTCCCGGATCATCCTGAATTCCTGTATATACATTTTTATCAAGTCTGTTTGAAGGAAGATATGAAAGAACCTCTTTTACGCTTTCAAATGCAGTCTGTGCATCTTCACAAACAACATTTGCCATTCCCTTCTTTGCAGCATATTCACTTGATGCAATGTTTTTATTATCAGAAAGCTCGCAAAGAACATTTGCGGGACACTGTGAAAGTGTAGCTTCACTTGTCATAACACAAATATCTGTCATTTGTGCAATTGTAGCACAAGCACCGCTTGTAGCCGCACAAACTACAGAAATCTGAGGCACCTTACCCTTAAGTGCAGAGACCTTCTTCATAACAAGTCCGTATCCTGCGAGAACATCAATTCCCTCTTCGATTTTTGCACCGTTTGAGTCAAAAACACTTATAACGGGTGCGCCATTTTTGAGAGCCATTTCATAAAGCGCGCAAATCTTGTTTGCCGCAGCCTTTGAAAAAGCACCGTTGCTTCTTGCAGCATTCTGTGCATATGCAAATGTGAGTCTTCCGTCTACTGCGCCGTAACCGCATACAACACCTTCATACTCATTTACATCAGAAGTTGCAAGTTCATTAGCGTATGCCTTAACAAAAGCGTTTGTTTCAACGAATGTGCCTTCGTCAAAAATTATACCCATAATTTCATATGCAGAGTTCTTTCCTGCCTTATGGAGTTTTTCAATCGAAGTTTTGTCATTCAACGACTTTTTTGCTTTTGCAAGAGCATCGCTTCTCTTCTGTAAATCCATTATATTTCCTCCTCTTAAAGTATATAAAATGGTTAATTATTTCCAATATATTTAAAAGTTTTCCAACTTTCGCCCCATTTTGCATATATTATACAACATTGTTAATTTTTTTTCAATACGATTCTTACAAATTCTTAAGTTTATTTGTTAATTTTTTATATCCTTATCCCCTATTCTACCCGAAGATGCAAAAAATAAAGACGCACAATTTATGTGCGTCTTTAAATTCAAATTGAATTACTTTACGAGTGAATAAGTATCTCTTGCAATCATAAGTTCTTCGTTTGTAGGAATTACAAGTACTCTTACCTTTGCATCCTTAGTTGAAATATCAAATTCTTCGGATGTTCTGAATGCTTTCTTATTGATTTCTTCATCAACTTCAACACCCATAAACTTAAGATTTGCACCAACTCTTGTTCTGTACTGGGGATTGTTTTCACCGATACCGCCTGTGAATACAACAGCATCAATTCCACCCATTGCAGCAGCAAATCCGCCGACATACTTTGTAATCTGGTGGCAAAGCATACTTTCAACGAGCTTATATCTTTCGTTTCCTTCTCTTGCGCCCTGCTCGATATCTCTGTTATCGCTTGTTACACCGCCTGTAACACCGAGAATACCAGACTTCTTGTTGAGCATTGAATCAACTTCTTTTGCGCTCATTCCTTCGTGTTCCATAAGGAAAGGAATGATTGCAGGGTCAATTGAACCTGATCTTGTTCCCATCATAAGACCTTCAAGAGGAGTTACGCCCATTGTTGTATCAAATGACTTACCATTCTTAACAGCGGTAATGGAAGAACCATTACCGAGGTGGCAAGTTACAATATTGATATCTTCCTGCTTTTTGCCAAGCATTTCTGCAGCTCTCATTGTAACATATCTGTGTGATGTGCCATGGAAGCCGTATCTGCGGAGCTTGTACTTTTCATAGTACTGATAAGGAATGGGATACATGTATGAGAAATCAGGCATTGTCTGGTGGAAGCCTGTATCAAATACTGCTACCTGAGGAACATTTCCTATAATTTCTTCACAAGCCTTGATACCTGTAATATTTGCAGGGTTGTGAAGAGGGCTGAGCTGTGAACACTCTTTAAGTGTTTCAATTGTTTCATCTGTGATTATAACAGAACCAGAGAATTTTTCTCCGCCGTGAACAACTCTGTGTCCAACTGCGTTGATTTCTGTCATTGATTCAATAACACCGTGTTCTTTGCTTGTAAGAGCGTCAATTACAAGTTTGATACCAGCCGCATGGTCTGCAATCTGTACATCAACCTTGTATGTATCTCCCTTGAAGTTAGTCTGCTTGAAGTTGCCGCCGTCAATACCAATTCTGTCACACTGACCTTTTGCAAGAAGTGTTTCATCTGTCATGTCGATAAGCTGATATTTAATAGAAGAGCTACCGGCATTGATTACCAATACTTTCATTTTAATTCCCTTTCAATATATAATTTATTTCTTTAATGTAAGAGCTGTTTTAACTTTCTCAACGATATGCTGTGCAGAAAGTCCGAATTCACCGATAAGTTCAGTTGCCTTACCAGACTTTCCATATGTGTCGTTTACGCCCATTTTAACAACGGGAACAGGACACTTTTCACAAACAACATCGCAAACCGCACTTCCAAGACCGCCGATAATGCTATGTTCTTCGCAAGTAACGATAACACCTGTCTTTTTAGCACTGTCAATAATAAGTTCTTCGTCAATAGGCTTGATTGATGCCATATTCACAATTCTTGCAGAAATACCTTCATTCTTCAAAAGTTCGTTTGCTTCGAGTGCAATAGATGTCATAAGACCTGTTGCAATAACAGTAACATCTGTTCCTTCTGAAAGAATCTGTCCTTTTCCTATTTCAAATTTATATGTATTTTCATCAAAAATCTGCGGAACCGCAAGTCTTCCGAATCTCATATAAACTGGACCATTATGCTTGATTGCAGCTTCAACAACAGCCTTTGTTTCAACATTGTCGCAAGGGTTAAGAACAATCATGCCGGGGA
>JAZSLO010000068.1:0-3318 GCA_045535415.1 Eubacteriales bacterium | reverse complement strand
TATACAAGCTTTAATACTTCAGAAAGCATAAGCGAGTCTGCAACTGCCCACTGCTTGCCCTTAAATCCAGTATCACCGCCGCCGACAACAAGATACTTCATTCCGTAAACGGGGTTTGCTGCATTTTCAGATGCATCTGCATCGGGATTGTTTTCGGGAATAAGTCTTGAATTAGGTCCGCAGATTTCCTTTGCCTTTGCTTCAAGCTCGGGGCTTACAAGAAGAAGGTCAAAGTTGCACGCAAAGGGAAGTCCGTCGGGTGTTACAAATCTTGATGCCTTTGTCTGCGCCTGAGTGATAGCGGCAACGGAAAGTTCAAGGTCCATAACATTTGAGAAAGTGCCTGCGCCCTTTTCGCAGCTGACAGGGTGCTTATCGGATGCCCACGGCACACCGTCTGCGCCCTTTACATCATAAGCATTTGCAAAGAGTCTGTAAAATTCATTGAGAACTGTCATATAAGCGCTGTCTGCAAGGCGTGTACCTACCTTCTTTGATTCGCCCGAGTAGTCAAGCTTTGCTTTCTTATATGAACTTGTAACACGAAGTGCGTGTTCCTTGGGTGTGATAGTTGTAATAAATGTTCTCTTTGTGTCGGCACTTGCAACATTGTTTCCGTCATAAACAGGCATTTCGCCGTATCCGCCGATACCTTCAATTCTATAATCGATGTCATCCTGAGTTATAACATCGCAAACCTTGTTTATAACATTAAGACGCTTTGCGTATCTCAAATCAAAACGCTTTTTTACAAGCGGATACAAATCATTGTGCCAAGTATAAATATCGTTCATTTAAAATTCTCCTTAAAATTTATTTTACGCGAAAAGCATATTTTCGCCCTTTACGAAAACTTCCTTCTTGTTTATGTCAAAACCAACTGTTTTGAAAGAAACATCTGTGTTAGTATTTGCAAAAACAACACCGTTTTTGTTTTCATCAAGATACATTTTTGTACCCATTGCAGGATAGATTTCGTAAATATCGCCCTCGTCGGATGTTTCGCCCTCGGAAAGTGTAAGTGTTGCGGTTTCACCCGAAACTGTGCAGGATACAACCTTTCTTGCATTTCCGATTTTACCATCATTCACACTTGATGCGCCCTTGCCTGAAAGCACAACAGTTGCGCCCTTTACAAGATTTGCATCAATACCATCTGCAGAGGCAGTGACAGTTGTGCCTGTTCCCTTTGCTGTGCAAGTTACTGTGATAGGCGCGGTGGCATAAACTGCATCGGGGCTGACAACAACTCTCACCTTATTCTTGTCTGCTCTCTCATTTAAAATATCAGGCTTTCCTGTGTGAGTTTCATCACAAATGCCCACAAAAGTTCCACCCTTTGTATTTTCTCCGATAATGCCGTCTGTGGCACATACAGCCTGTCCCTTTTCAACAAAAGCGTCGTTCTGGATTTCAAACTCCTTAACGCAGGGCTGTGTGTAACCGCCGGCTGAATATGAATATTTCATACTATTCTCCTTTTTTAAATTGATTTTTACACATTAACATTTTTCTTTGACGGAATGCTTGACAAAAGTTCGGCATATTCACGGTATGACATACCCTCGCTTTTTGCAATTTCCATCTGTCTTTTTGAAAGAATACCGGAATAATCATTTCCGTAAGATTTGTTTTTTGCGGAAAATGACGTAGAAAATGTGTCTGATTCTTCTTTTCTTTCTGTCTTTTGTCCGTCATTATAAAGCGCCGACATAAATGAAATATAGTCGCCGTAAAGATTGCAAAGGTTCTGTTTTCTTCCCTTGGAGAATGCTAAAAATGCTTTGTTTTCAAAAAGTGAATTTATATCGGTATCGGGGAAATTTTTCTTGAAATGCAAAATTTCCAACATCATATCTTCATCTTTTTGCTCCTGCTCCTCAGAAGTTTTCTGCTCTGTTCCCTTTTGGTCCTGCGTTTGATTCTCCGCCAAAATTTTCTCATCTTTTTCATCAGAAATTTCAGCGTCACTTAAAGGCAAGGAAGTGTTACCGACAGAATTTTCCTCTGATTCGCAAGCTTGCTTTGCAGCTTCCTGCGTATCAGAATTTAACCGCTCACAAAGCTCTTTTGCTAAGTCCGAATACGACTTTGATTCCAGAACCCCGTCATCAGAAAGCTTTGACAAAAGAACCTTGACCTCATTTAAGGATTCATTGTTCTTTCTCTCACGCTTTAGTCTTTCGGAAATAAGGTTTTCAAGCTGTGCTTGCGTAAAACTTTTCTCGCCTTTTTCATTTTGTTTATTTTCACCGGCAAAATCATTTTCTGTTTTGCCGACGCTTTCCGGATTTAGCATATTTTCAATCATATTTGTGTTGTCTGTCATTTAAATTACCTCCTGAAAAAGTTCTGGAATTTCAATATTTTTAGTGTTCTCTTTATTTTCAAATTTTTCTTCCAGCATCTTGCAAATTTCTGCCGACTGCGGAATATTTATTGCCTCAATATATGCCTTTACAAACATATAATTATTTTGATCGATTTTCATATTCATAAGAGTCGAAAGTGCCGACACGCTGAACGCCTTTGAATTTGAAATACCGTCTCCCGTATGTATTACAACATCAAGGCAGGGAACATATTTTTTATTGTCAAAGTGCTTTGAAAAGTTTGAAAATTTAAATACATTTTCCGTGTCCTGCGCTGCTCCCATTTCAATAATTCTGCCGTCCTCGTAAAATTCAAGAGCCGTCATATCGCAAAGACTGAAGAGTCGCTTGAACCCTGCGCTTCTGTCAATATTTTTAAGCGCCTTTCTTGACTGAGCCCTCTCACCGAGAAGTGCAATACCTGTTGCGGTCGTAACACTTGTAGGTTCTTTTCCCTGATTTACTTCAAAGTTTCCCGTAGTATCTTCAACAAGACTTCTCCAGAAAGAACAAGCCGTATAAAGTGAGCCTTGCGCGCCCGAAAGATTTCCCATTCTTTGAATTTTGCCCATCATACCGGGACGAAGCTTCCATACAGCACCGGGAGTGTTATCGGGTGTGCATCCGTCTGAAAGAGCATTTTCTTCGGCAAGAATTATATCGTTGGAATTAAATGCAGAATTTAACTGGGCATAAGCCATTTCTCTGTCCTGTGCATCAATAAGGGGAATAAGCTGTTCAAGTTCACTCTTACCCCAAATACTTTTATCGTCGGGAATTTTGGAGTAAATTACAAACGGGAACATTTTGCACGCAGTTTCGCGCCAGTATTTCGGGATATATCTTACTTCTTTTCCGTTTATGAAAATACAAAGACCAATATCACCACTTTCCCAAGTGTAGTCTATGTTTGTTTTGCCCGTATTTGACTTGAGTGAGCCGGGGG
>JAZSLO010000112.1:0-7347 GCA_045535415.1 Eubacteriales bacterium | reverse complement strand
CATTTTGGAGGTAAATATGTTAGCAATTTTAGCATTCCTGCCTATCCTTGCAACACTTGTTCTTATGATGGCTTTCAACTGGCCGGCAAAAAAGTGTCTAGCAATTTCCTGGGTAATGGCACTCATCTTCAGCTTCTTTTTCTGGGATGTTGATGTCAAAGCACTCTCGGCAAGTTCAATTTTCGGTATGCTTTCATCCCTTGATGTTATGATAATCATCTTTGGTGCGCTTCTTTTGATGAACACACTCAAAGCATCGGGCGCTACGGCTTCCATAAACAGAGGCTTTATGAACATAAGCCCCGACAAGCGTGTTCAGGCCTGCATTATTGGTTTTTCATTCTGCTCATTTATTGAAGCGGCGGCAGGCTTTGGAACTCCCGCAGCTCTTTCAGGTCCCCTTATGGTAAGCCTTGGATTCCCCCCTATGGCGGCGGCTATGATTGCTCTTGTATGCGACTCCACAGCCGTTTCCTTTGGTGCTGTTGGAACTCCTGTTACCCAGGGACTTAATATTTTAGGTTTATCGGGTGATGCGCAGTTTGTTTCACAGTTTTCATTCTGGACAGCACTTCCCCACGCAATTATTTCAACATTCCTTCCCCTTATTGTCCTTTTAATGACAACAAAGTTCTTTTCAAAGGAAAAGTCATTTAAACCCGCACTTAAAGCGGCTCCCTTTGCAATATTCAACGGACTTACATTTTCCGTTCCAATGCTTCTTATTTCAATATTTATAGGATATGAATTTGCATCTCTTATCGGTGCTCTTATTTCTATTGCAGTATCCGTTATCGCCGCAAAGAAAAGATTCCTCACTCCCAAGGAAGTATGGGATTTCGGAAATGAAGAAGAGTGGGAAAAAGACTGGCTTGCAACAAGCAAAGTATCCCCTGTTGCACCCTCAAATATGTCGCTTTTAAAGGCTTGGGTTCCCTACATTCTTATTGCAATCATTCTTGTAATCACAAGAATCCCCCAGCTTGGCATAAAAGCAGCTCTCACGGGCGGTGCTCCCTTTGTTCTTAAGATTTCAAACATTCTCGGTTTTGATAACCTTGACTGGAGTCTTAAATGGGCATATCTTCCCGGAACATTCTTTGTTATTGCAGCAATTATCACAAACGGACTTCACAAAATGAGTTTCGATAAAATCAAAAAATCATGGGTTGACACCTTCAAGCAGATTTCAAGTGCGGCTCTTGCACTACTCTTTGGTCTTGCTCTTGTTGAAGTTATGAAATTTGAAAACGCTTCGGGTTCCAGCATGATGAACGAAATGGCACTTGCGCTTTCAAAGGTTGGAAAAGACCTTTATGTTCTCATCTCTCCCTTTATCGGAGTTCTCGGTGCATTTGTTTCGGGTTCTGCAACAGTTTCAATGACACTTTTCACAGGTCTTCAGAACGATGCGGCAACAATGCTTTCACTTCCTGCGGTATATGTCATTTCAATGCAGTGTGTTGGCGCGGCTATCGGTAATATGGTCTGCATCAACAACGCAGTTGCGGCAAGTGCAACAATCGGTGTTGTGGGCAGAGAAGGAAAACTTATCAAGATAAATGCAATCCCGATGCTTATATATTCACTCTCTACAGTTATTATATTCTACATCGTTTTAGCTCTTGGTATTCAGCCGTAAAACAACCTAAAAACAAATTAAAGCACACCTTCGGGTGTGCTTTTTTAGTTATCAAAATTGAAATCATTATTCTTTTACAGCGCTCGTTTTAGGGAAATTGTGCATATTGCACAATTTTTTCGCTTTAAGAATAGAATTTTTGCGTATTGAAAACAAAAGAAGAATGTTATATAATAAAAACAGTGATAGAAAATCATATAATGTCTGGCGGATAAAAACTTCGAGCCGCCGACGGAAAGGGGTAATAACTATGGGCAATTTGAATGCCGAAACAAAACAAATCAGAAATGTGTGTCTTCTTGGACACGGAGGTAACGGTAAAACCTCTCTTGCAGAAGCAATGCTTTATCTTGCAAAGGAAACCGAAAGACTTGGAAAAACAGATGACGGAAATACAGTATGCGACTTTGATGCAGAAGAAACAAAGAGAAAATTCTCTCTTTCAACCGCAATCGCACCTCTCACATGGAAAGGCGCTAAAATTAACATAATAGACACTCCCGGTTATCAGGATTTCTCCGGCGAAGTTATGCAGGGTCTTCGAGTTGCAGGTACTGCTCTTATCGTTATGGACGCAAAGAGCGGTGTTGACGTTGGAAGCGAACTTGCCTGGGAATATGCGACAAGAGCAAGAGTTCCAAAGGCTTTCTTTATAAACAAGATGGACGACGAAAACGCAAACTTCGGTAAAGCTATCGAGGCTATGCGTATTAAGTTCGGAAGCTCCGTTTGTCCTATTGAAGTACCTATCATTATTGACAGACAGCTTAAAGGCTATGTTGACCTTGTTACAATGAAGGGCTACGAATACCTTGGTGACGGAAAAACATCTGAAATTCCTGTTCCCGAGGAAAGTGTTGACAAGATTGCACACTTCCGTGAAAGACTTGTTGAATCTATTGCATCAACAAGTGACGAAATGCTTGAAAAGTTCTTTGAGGGCGAAGAATTCACACTTGAAGAAATGCAGACGGCTCTCAACCAGGGTATTATCTCAGGTGCAATTTCCCCCGTATTTGTAGGCTCTGCCGCAAAGGCTACAGGTATTGCATCATTCCTTGACATTGTTGCCTCATCCTTCCCGAATCCTCTTGACAGACTCGGTGAAAGAGATTCTACAGGCACTCAGGTTAAACCAAGTGAAGTCGGCGAAACTTCAATATTCGTATTTAAGACAGTTGCAGACCCGTTTGTTGGCAAGATGTCATACTTCAAGGTTATGAACGGCACTCTTAAGAGAGATGCAACTCTTACAAACCGCAGAACAGGAAAACCCGAAAAGTTCTCACACATTTATGTTCTTCGCGGTAAAAAGCAGACAGAAGTTGACGAGCTTTGTTGCGGTGACATCGGTATGACCGCAAAGCTTTCGGATACAAATACAAACGACACTCTCGGTGGCACTATTGACTTTGAACCCATAAACTATCCGAGACCTTACATGAAGAAGGCTATTGTTCCCAAGGAAAAGGGCGACGAAGACAAGATAAGCCAGGGTATTGCAAGACTTCTTGAAGAAGACAGAACTATGGTTTACGAAAACGACCCCGAAACAAAGCAGCTTACAATTTCGGGACTTGGCGACATACATCTTGATGTTATCGTTTCAAAACTCAAGTCAAGATACGGCGCAAATGTTGAACTCAAAGAAGCAAAAATCGCTTACCGCGAAACAATAAAGAAAACTGTTCAGGCAGAAGGTAAACACAAGAAACAGTCTGGCGGTTCAGGTCAGTACGGTCACGTTAAGATTACATTCAGCCACGGCTTTGAAGACGGTCTTACATTTACGCAGTCTGTTGTGGGTGGTGCAGTTCCCAAGGGCTTCTACCCCGCAGTTGAAAAGGGACTTTTAGAAGCAATGAACACAGGTGTTCTTGCAGGCTATCCCGTTGTTAACCTTGCGGCAGACCTTTATGACGGCTCTTACCACGATGTTGACTCAAATGAAATTTCCTTCAAGCTTGCGGCAATCCTTGCATTCAAGGACGGACTTGCAAAAGCAAATCCTGTAATTCTCGAGCCTGTAAATGCGCTCAAGGTTACAGTTCCCGAATCACTTGTTGGTGATGTTATGGGAGATCTCAATAAGCGCCGCGGAAGAGTTCTTGGAATGAACCCCGTTGAAGACAGACAAGGCTATACGGTTATTGATGCCGAAGTGCCCCTGGCTGAACTTTCAAACTATGTTATAAATCTTCGTGCTATGACTCAGGGACGCGGAAGCTTTGATATGGAGCTTGTAAGATACGAAGAAGTTCCCGGACCTAATGCGCAGAAGATTATAGAACTTGCAAAAGCAAACGCTTGAATAGCAAGATAACAAAGTACATTTTACTACTCCTTTTACCCCCTTCAAAAAAACGAATATCGTTTTCCGGCGGATTACCCCTCCGCCGGTTTTTCTTTGCAAAAAAAATGCCGTACCTTAGTACGGCAATTTTTATGTATTTATTATTTTTCCTCTATCTGCGGAACATCAAGGCTCTTTTCAAATTCCTCTTTATCACGCACAAGCGTTATATTACAGTCGGAATTATCTTCGGAAACGCCATCTACATAAATTCGTCTTCCCTTTATAAGTTCAAGAACTGCAAGGAATGTTGCCACGATTTCACTTCTTGATTTTGCATTTTCAAAAAGTGCGGAAAATGCGACTTTATTCTTCTTTACGAGCGTTTTCATTACATTTAAAATTCTCTCATTTACACTTACATGCTTTGTATTTTTAATAAGAGTATCAATACTTCTTGTGTTTTCCATTGCGTCCATAAGTTCGATTTTTCTCTGGTAAACACGAAGATATGCCTCCTGGAGAATACTCAAATCGTGTGTGAGTTTATATTCGCTCTTATTTTCAACTTCAATCTTTGACGGGGGTTTTTCAAATCTTCCGGCATAGGAAAATTCCCTCTCGTGAAGAACAACTGCTGTCTGCTTTGCCCTCTGATATTCCAAAAGCATATCAACAAGCTCTTGTCTTGGGTCTTCCTTATTATCCTCGGTCTTGGGAAGCAGCATTCTTGACTTTATTACCATAAGCTGACTTGCCATAACAATAAACTCTGACGCTATTTCAAGATTGAAAAGTTCCATTGTATGAAGATATTCAAGATACTGGTCTAAGATTAGTGCTATGGGAATATCATAAATATTAACTTTATTCTTGGAAATAAGCGACAAAAGAAGCTCAAGAGGGCCTTCAAAGATTTCAAGCTTATACACGGGAAGATTATCCTCCCTTGCGCTTTCCTCTATAAACTCGTCGTCAATCTGCGCCAGCGCCTCGTCTATTTCCTTTGTTTTTTCAAATTCTTTTATTTCTGACATATTCTATATCTCCCGCTTTTAAAGTATTGGGATTAAGCCTAAAAGTTTATACATTCCGCCTATCACAAGGTCCTGAAAGAAAAAGATTACATTATCAAGAAGTCCGAAATACAGTGCAATAAGAAGTCCTATCATAATATAATTTTCGTGTTTTGAAAGCCAGAAGGACGCCTTTGCAGGAAGAACGGTAGACAAAAGTCTTGAGCCGTCAAGCGGCGGAATTGGCAAAAGATTAAACACAAAAAGCGTTACATTACTGTACACAAACATTGTCAAAAACATCTGCCACACACCAAAAAGGTTTGACGAAAGAACACTTATCATTTCAAATTTCACGGGCAAAACAAGTGAAAAATAAGATATGAGAAGTGCAATTACAGCCAAAAACAGATTTGACACAGGGCCTGCCGCCGAAACTATACATATATCGCGTCTGGGTTTTCCGAAATTTCTCGGATTTATCGGCACAGGCTTTGCATATCCAAAGCCGAATACAAGCATCATTATCGTTCCCACAACATCAAGATGTTTTATGGGATTTAAGGTTAATCTTCCAAAATTTCTCGCCGTCATATCACCGCACTTATATGCGGCATATCCGTGACAGTATTCGTGAAAAGTCAGCGATATTAAAATTATGGGTATCATCAGCAAAAGCTGAACGAGAGTGCTTTGATTAAAGCCTCCTCTTATTGCATCAATAAGCATACTTTATCTCCAAAAAAATTATTCTGTGTACATAAGCTTTAGAAAGCTTGTTTTTTTAAGTCCCGAAAAGTTCCTTTGTCTTAAAACCTCATAAACTGCAATTGCAGCAGAATTTGAAAGGTTAAGACTTCTCAAATTTTCAAGCATCGGTATACGAACACACCTATCAAGGTTTTCCTTTAAAAGCGTTTCGGGAAGTCCTGCGGACTCTTTTCCGAAAAACAGAAAAACCTCATCGGGATATGTTACCTCTGTATAGCATCTTGGTGCTTTTGTTGAAAAGTAAAAACAGTTTGCATCTTTATTCTTTTCAAAAAAGTCTTCAAGGTTTTTATAATAGTGAATATCAAGGTACTGCCAGTAGTCAAGCCCTGCCCTCTTTAATTTTGCATCGGTTATTGTAAAGCCAAGCGGCTCTATAAGGTGCAGGCTCGCACCCGTTGCGGCACAGGTTCTTGATATATTTCCCGTGTTCTGCGGAATCTCAGGTTCAAGCAGTACTATATTTATTTTCGCCATTTTAATATCCGAGTTCCTCTCCGACAAGAATTACCTTTATTCTGTCCTTGAACTTTATCATCTGTCTTGACAGAACTACATAACTTGAGCAAATTCTGTCATCACTCTGACAGTTTGTGCATCTGCCGACTTGCGTACATGGTGTATTCTTTAAAAGTCTCGCGGCATTTGCAGGTGCTGCGATTTCGCACACTCTTGCCTTTGCCTCATCAAGATCTCTTACAATCTTATTGTAGCCTGCAACTATTATTACGCTTTTAGGTCCGAAAATCATTGGTGCAACTCTATTGCCTCTGCCGTCAACATTATAAATTTCGCCCTTTTCGGTGATTGCGTTTGCTGATGCAAAAAAATGGTCTGAGCTTAAAGACTTCATAAAAATTTCGTCAATTTCGTCAGGTGTCAGTCCCTCTTTATTTCTATCGAGAAAATTATATGCACCATTTCTCAAAAGCGGTATAACTCCTGCTTCAAAAAGCGTCACCGAACCGCCGGCACCAATTGTATCCCCCGGCTTTATGATTGACGAAATTATATCAAGTGCTTCCTCGCAGTTATCGGCACATTCGCAGAAAATATTGTTCTTGCGAAGATTTTCCGCGCATCTTTCCATACGCAGTCTTATAATGTCATACTTATTCTTATCCATAATTTTTCACTCCTGTAAAAAAATTATTTTGTGCGGCACACTTCTTTTATAAGTGAGAGGTCGACTCTCTTTGAAACTCTATTTCCGTCATACACCTGATAGTTGCACAAATCTCTGTATTCGCCCGATGATGTTATCATCTTTATGTCAAGTCTGTATGTGTGTCGTTTCGGGATTCCGTTTTCGTCAAATTCACCGTCTTTTATAAGTTCTATGTCTTCAAAGCATACTCTTACATATCCCCACTTTGATTTTTTTGCAAAATCAAACCAATAATTTTCATAAACTTTTCCCGTTTCGTCAACGAGCGAAAACTCGAAGGGCTGTACATCATACTCACAAAGCGGCAAATCCTGATTGAATTTTACCGAAAACTGAAGCTGCTTTGTTGAAGGTACATAATAAAGATTATTGAATTCAACAAGTCTGTTATCTCTTATTGCAACCCAGGCGGATTTCATTGGGTATTTCTCAACAAAAAACTCGTCACCTTCCTGCT
>JAZSLO010000110.1:0-2350 GCA_045535415.1 Eubacteriales bacterium | reverse complement strand
GCATTGAAATGCTGAACGAACTGGCAGAAATGCTTGAATCCTTGTCAAGTGCTGATGAGGACAAGTTGGGTGCTGTTCTGGAAACGGAGAGTTACAGGAACGCAACTGACATCAAGAAACTTGTCGAAAGACTTGACGAGTTCGACCTTATCACCGACATAGACGATGACGATGATTTAGGTCGGTACTTGCTTGATGAATGTGGAGTTCTTGAAGTTCCCGAATACTTACAAAACTACATAGACTATGAAGCCTATGGCAGAGATGCGAGGTTGGAAAGCAACCTAACATACACTTCATACGGCTGTCTTTTTGACAACCGATGAAAAAATTTTTGCAAAAGGTCTTTTAGAAGAACCAGAGCAATATAAGAAAAAACGATAATATGTTATCGTATATGTGTAAGACAAAAACAAGTGTCATAAAACGAAAATTAACAAAGGAGGATATAAATTATGACAACTACTACTTTTACTGATAATAGAACCATTACTACTAATACACAGGAAACTACTACGGTCATTTCTTCAAAGGATGCGTTTATCTTCGCAAGTGAGGTCAGCGAAAAACTTTGTGTTTCCAGAGCCTACGGTTACCGCATTGTCAAGAAGTTAAATGAGGAACTCAAAGAACAGGGTTATTTAACTATTGACGGTCGTACAAGCAGAAGATATTTCGATGAGAAATTCTACTTGAAGATGTGGTAAATATAGAAAGGTTGGTTAATTATGAGTAATATTGATAACGTTATTAACAGTTCAATACACAAATACGGTGATAAGTACCGTGTAGCATACAGTTATATTTCTGCCGAAACAGGCAAAAGGGTTCGTACTTGTAAAAGAGGATTCAACTTTCAAAGAGAGGCTAAGGCTTGGGCAACAAATGAGTTGCCCAAGATTATCAAGCAATTAGAAAAGGTTGAAACTCTTGACGAAAACTTGACAATGGACGAATTGATTGAGGAATATATGGAACACTTCAAATTGTGGAACAGAGATACCTCATATGACACCAAAGAAAATATTGTCAGAACTAAAATCATTCCGTTTTTTACTGGCAAAAAGGTGTATGACATTAAAAACAACGACATTCGCCAATGGCAAGATTTTTTGAAAAAGCAAAAGACGAGATATGGAAAGCCATATGCTGAAACATATTTACGAACAATCAGCAATCAGTTGTCTGCCATATTTGCCTATGCTGTTGATTATCACAACTTACCCTGCAATCCCATTCTTAACGTAAAGAGAATTGGAAAGAAAAAAGCACCAGTAACAGAATTTTGGCGTTTCGATGAATACCAGAAGTTCATCAAGAGCATTCAAGATGACCCGATGGGGTACTACGCATTTCAGGTTTTATTCTGGTGCGGTATTCGCGAGGGGGAACTTTTGGCTCTACAAAGAAAAAACGTCGATATTGAAAACAGAGTAATCAACATAGAACATTCTTTTCATAGAAGAAAGAGAAAGAACATTTTGGGAGAAACCAAAACTCCTAAAAGTGAAAGAACAGTGATTATTCCTCAATTTCTTGCAGATGAGTTGAAAGAATATTTTGACAGCATTTATGGCTTGGAAGATGATACACGCATTTTCCCGATGCTAAAAAACAATCTATACACCATTAGGGACAGAGGTTGTGCTATCAGCGGAGTAAAAAGAATTACCGTACATGGACTACGCCACAGCCACGCAAGTTTTCTAAAACGAATATTGAAAATCGACTTGGAAGAAATTGCGGAGCGTATAGGTCATGCTTCAACGGAGATGACAGAACTCTATACCCACGAGTACGGAGATGAGGGCATCGAAATTGCTAATAAGATTGATACGTTTATGGGGGTTGTTAATAATGTCAGCAAAAAATAACGACCTCAAAGGTCGTTGGAGATGTATCACTATTGGATTTAGGGTATCACCAGAAGAAGCGTATAGAATTGATATGCAGGCAAAGACATCTGGCTACACAAAGCAGGATTTTATATGTCAGCGTTTGCTCAATACAAGTATTACGGTTCGTCCTAATATCCGTATTCAAAAATATCTGGAAGATTATCTAATCGAACTTACAAACGAGCTGAAAAGGCTCGAAAAGTTTGAAGAAAACTCCGATATTCTTGACAACATTACATACATCGTAGAACTCGTATCGAAAATGACACCGATGTAAAAAAATGCTCTGCCATAAAAAGCAGAGCATTTTTGCTTAATATTAAGTTTTATGAGCCAAAAACCCGTGTTGTCAAAGTGTTGTCAAAAAGCACTTTCGACACTCAAAAATCCTTTATTTTCAAGGGGTTTCAGCGTTTTTCTTACTATTCCCACTCAATAGTGCCTGTGGGCTT